>JAIBAP010000004.1 GCA_019695115.1 Caldilineales bacterium
GTTTGTGATCGGCTTTGTGGAAGTGATGGCGTTTTTCGCTTCCTCATATATTGGGCATGGGCGCTGGCAAGTGAATGTTATTCAATCTGTCCTTTACCTTGCAGGCATCGGCTTGTCAGGATATTCGCTTTTCAAAGGAACGGAACATGCTGTGGCGCATGACGGCGGATGACAACCTCCCCGCACAAACGAAGTTCAAGCAATGGCTGCCAAGCCTATCCAGCCCTGCAAACATTCATCGTTCATCATTCACCCTTCATCGTTCCAAAGACAACACCCCGCCCAACACCAAAGTGTCTACCCAACAACACCGCGGCGCGGGTATAGTGTCTGTGCAGTGAGCAAACGGATATTGACCATCGCATCCAAAACAAAAGGAGATTCAAAATGAGCTCAACTCGAAAGATCGCCGTGATCACAGGCGTGCTTTTCATCCTTGCGACCCTCACCGGCCCCTTGCTGGCGACGCCGCTCACACCGGATATGACCGGCGCCGATTACCTTGTCCGGTTCGCTGAACAGACGAACCAGGCGGCCGCAGGGGTGTTACTCTGGATCATCAGCGCCTTTACAGGCGCCGGCATCGCCATCGCCATGTATCCGGTTCTGAAAGAGCGGAATCCGGGTCTCGCCATGGGATCCGTCATCTTCAGGACGATTGAGGCCGCCTTTTACCTGGTCGGTAAAGTGTGCCTGCTGTCGCTGCTCACACTCGGCCAGCAGTTCAGGGCCGCGGGAGCCGTCGAGCGCCCGGCGCTGCAGGCGATCGGCAACCTGTTGGTGAGCGTGTACGACCACGCCGGGCTGGTGGCAGTGTTCGCCTTCTGCGTGGGTGCATACATGTACTACACCCTGCTCTTCCAGGCACGGCTCATTCCGCGCTGGCTGTCGGGCTTCGGCGTCGTCGCGATCACCCTGCTGCTGACGGCGTGCGTGCTGGCCACCTTCAGCGGCAACCCGATTACCAGCTACATTCCCCTGGCGGCGCCTATCGCCGTGCAGGAAATCATCCTGGCGGTCTGGCTGATCGTCAAGGGATTCAATCCCTCTGCCGGCGCTTCTCTGTCTGCGCAAAGGGCGACGAACAAGCTCTTGAGCGCGGCGTAAACTTGCACGAGCGGGGAGAGGGAGGGCTGAAGACCCTCCCTCATGCCCCTCTTGCTGCGCGTAGTTAGTCTCGTCGCAAGAATCTCTCTCAGTCCGTGGTTTTCATCAAGGGCGTGAAGGATCGGAAACTAACAAGAACCCCAAGAGGAGAAAAACAAGGTGACTCGGTCCATGACCAGACCCATGTCAAACGAACACGAACCAAGACCGGACGCAAACCAACCCGTGATCTATCAAATCAGGATCAAAGGGCGCCTGAGTCCCCAGTGGGCAGACTGGTTCGAGGGCCTGACCATCACGCTGGCCGAGGACGACGACACGCTGCTGACCGGCCCGGTGGTTGATCAGGCCGCGCTGCATGGCTTGCTCAAGAAGATCCGTGATCTGGGAATGCCGTTGCTCTCAGTCAATCAGTTTCCTCCCCTGGAACCTGCCAACCAACCCTAAAAGGAGTAAAACGTGAACACAAACAACAAACTGATCGAAGTCCAGGACAAGAAGGTCACGCTGTCCACATTGTGGGTCTTTGTGATGTTCTGTATCGCCTACGCCGACCTCATCGGCTTCATCGAACCTGGCACGCTGGAGAAGATCATCAATGGGAATACAGGGTTCGTACTCACCCCCGCGATCATCCTGATTTTCAGCCTGTTTCAGGCGCTCCCGATTGCCATGATCCTCGTGTCTCGCTGGTTCCGTCGCGATGTGAACCGCTGGTTGAATATCGTTGCCAGCGTGCTCACGTTACTCTATGTTCTTGGCGGCGGGAATTGGCAAAGCGTCAGCTACCCTGTCTTTGCCGCTTTGGAAGTCCTCGCCCTGCTCGGGATCATCTGGCTGGCGTGGAGCTGGCGCAATGACGAAGCCTCATCTGTTCAGAAATAAGGAGATAAACATGAAAACCTTGCAGAAATCTGGCGGCCTGGCCGCGCTTTACCTGGCAGTCGCGTACCTGGTCGGAATGGTGCTCTTTATCGCCGTGCTGGCTTCCCCCAGCATCACCGATCCGGCCCAGAGAGCGGCCCTGCTCGTCCGAATGCCGATGGTCATCTTCTCAACCAACCTGCTCATGTACGTGTTCTTTGGCGTCGTTCTGATCGTCCTGGCGCTGGCGCTGCACGACCGGCTGCGGGCCGGCGCGCCGGCGCTGATGCAGGTCGCCACCGCGCTGGGGATCATCTGGGCCGGTTCGCTGATCGCCAGCGGCATGGTCGCCAACGCCGGCATCGCCCCCACCGTTGCGCTCTACGCCCAAGACCCGGCCCAGGCCGCGCTGGCCTGGCAGGGCATCGAAACCGTGGCCAGCGGGCTGGGCAACGGCAACGGCGAAATCCTGGGCGGGCTGTGGACGCTGCTGGTCAGCCTGGCCGCGCTGCGGATGGGTGGGCTACCGAAGGGGCTGAATGTCGTCGGGCTGCTGGTCGGCGCGGTCGGCGTCATCTCACTGCTGCCGCCGTTGACCGGCGCGTTGACCGGAGTTTTCGGCCTGGGCCAGATCGTCTGGTTCGTCTGGCTGGGGATCCTGTTGCTGCGCAGCCATGCGGGCAAGATGGCGTAAGTTGTAGGGGCGGGTTTCTCCGCATCAACAAGAAACCCGTTGCTATCACACAGCTGCCGAGCAAGTCGAGCTTGCTTTGGCCGGGCAAAACCCGCCCCTACTTAAATGCGCCCAGATCAAACAAGGAGACCTAAAATGAACACCTACAGAGGGACCGCCGTCATCGTCGGCGTGCTGTTCATCATCGGCACGGTTTCAGGCATCCTGAGCGGCGTCGTGACCGGCCCGATCATGGCCGAGGCGACGTATCCGCTCAACGTCGCTGCGAGCGAGACCCCATGGATCGCCGGAACGCTCCTCATTGCGCTGATGGGGCTGTCGCTGGCGATGATGCCGGTGCTGCTCTACCCGCTGCTCAAGCAGCACAACCACGTCCTGGCGCTGGGCGCGGTTCTGTTCCGCGGAGCCATCGAAGCCATCTCGTACGCGATCATGGTGATCAGTATGCTCCTGATGGTGACCGTGAGCGAGGCATCTCTGCACGCCGCCGCAACGGAGGCAGCCAGTTTGCAGACATTAGGGTCCATGCTCACGGCCGCGAAAGACTGGACCGAAATGTGGGGGGCGCTCGTGTTCAGCATCGGCGCGCTGATGATCTACGCTGTGTTCTATCAGGCCAGGCTCGTGCCCCGCTGGCTGTCAGCCTGGGGCTTCATCGGCGGCGGGTTGTACTTCGCCGCCAACCTGGTCAGCCTGTTTGGCCCGCGACACGTGGCGCCAGACATCGCAGCGGGCATCGGGCAGTTGATGATCCCGCTTGCGCTGCAAGAGATGGTATTTGCGGTCTGGCTGATCGGGAAGGGATTCAATGCGCCGGCCGTCGCTTCCGGGGCGGTCAAAACGGCCACGCACGAGCTTGTGAGCGCGGCATAGGTCGTCCCACGGGTTCCAGGGAGGGCGGAATGCCCTCCTCACTGGCCTAGCGGGCCGCTGCTAGCCTTGCGACACACCAGCACACCCTTGCCGATGGGCGCCACCAGCGCGTCGACGCGGACGTCGGCCTGCGTCCGCTCCAGCAGCAGCCGCAAGGCCTCGGCGTGACTGATGGCGTTGTCGGCCACGAGCAGCCCGCCCTCGACCAGGCGGGGCACGACCAGCTCGTACACCTCGCCGTAAACCTCCTTCTCGGCGTCCAAGAAGCAGAAGGCGATCTGCTCGTAGGTGGGGATATGCTGTCGTGCATCTGCGGCCACCAGATCGACGAGCTCAGTGACGCCGGCGAGGCGAAACGTCTCTTGCGCCAGGGCGACCTTTTCGGGCAGCAGCTCGAAAGTAGTCAGGCGGCGGCCGGCGGCGGCAGCGGCCAGGGACAGCCACAGGGCCGAGTAGCCACCGCTGGCGCCGACCTCCAGCCAGACGCCGGGTGGGGTGTTGGCCGCCAGCAGGGCCAGGAAGCGGCCCGTTTCCGACGGGATCTGGCGCAGACGCTGGAGTCGTGGGGTTCCGTCCAACCGGTCTTCGGCATCGCGCTCCTCCAGAGCACGCATCCGCGCCATCAACGCCGGTGGCAGATTGTGAAACATGGCTTTCGTCCTCCTTCGAGTTGCATCGGATTTTCGTCGCACCTGCCTCTTGGGGCATCATAGCCGATGCGAGGCGCCCCGCCCTACTTTCCGCTTTACACGCAACCAGTCCCTTCAGCGGCGGCGGGCGCTTCGCCCTGAACGACCTGGCGCTGGCGGCCTCTGGCTCGTACGTTTTTTTGGAGGAGGAAAGCGATGTATCCCATCCTTGAACACGATTTCACCACGGAAGCGAAGATCGAACCGGCCCGCATCATCGCGCCGGGCGATGTGCCCGAGCACTGCCTCATCTCCTTCTTCCGGGAGGTGAATGAAAAAGTGATCGACGAGAAACAGGCCAGAATCGCGGTTCCGAACGGCTGGGAGGATGGCGAACATCCCATTTACGAGATCGAGCATCGCGGTCGCAGGCTGGCGTTCTTTCATCCCGGCGTGGGCGCGCCGTTGGCTGCCGGGCTGCTCGAAGAAGCCATCGCCTTTGGCTGTAGGAAATTCATCGTCTGCGGCGGCTGCGGGGTACTGGAAAAGGAACTGACCGTTGGCAGGCTCATCTTGGTAGAAAGCGCCGTGCGCGACGAAGGCGTGTCCTATCACTACCTCCAGCCAGGACGCGAAATCAAGGCGCAGCCGCAGGCGTTGGCAGCGCTTCGCTCGACGCTGGCAGCAGGCGGCATCCCGTTTGTGACCGGCAAAACCTGGACGACAGACGCCCCTTACCGCGAAACCCAGGCCATGATTGACGCCCGCCGCGCCGAAGGCTGCCTGACTGTCGAGATGGAAGCAGCCAGCCTGATGGCCGTGGCTCGATTCAGGAACGTCCTGTTGGGCCAAATCTTGTATGCGGGCGACGACCTGAGCGGCGACGCCTGGGATCAGCGGAGCTGGCAGTCGCGCCAGGAAGTGCGTGCAAGTCTGTTTTGGCTGGCGGCTGACGCCTGCCTGGCGATGTAAGAGCATTTCACTGCTGGCGCTTGATGGCGAACGCATTCTCCAATTTCTCGAACCCCACCTTGGGATAGTATGCCATCGCCGCCGGCGCAGACAGCAGGATGAGGGTGCATTCCGGCCCGGTCTCGGCCTGCGTACGCCGGATCAGCTCCCGGCCGATCCCCGCCCGCTGGTAGGCTTCGTCCACCGCCAGGTCGGAGAGATAGCAGCAAAAGGCGAAGTCGGTCAGCGAGCGGGCAACGCCGACCAGCGTATCGCCCTCCCAGGCGGTGATGGTCAGGTTGGCGTGGGCCAGCATGCGCCCGACGCGGGCAACGTCATCGATGGGCCGGCGGGCGGCCAGAGTGGACCGCCGCAGCACGTCGATGAACTGCTCGACGCTCAATTCCCCGTTGACTCGATACTGGATTTCCGGCACGGACGTTCTCCTTTGCTGGCGCTGTGTGGCGGGACATTTGGCTGGTGAAGCCGATCTCGGCGGGCGGCGCCGATCTGGCAGCCGCTGCCCGCCTCAGCCGGCCCCTCGCGGTGAGGGATTCATCAAACAGCCGCGGAAGGCAAGAGCTGCCGCCACAGCTGCCGGCCCAGACCCACGAACGTCGCCAGCCAGGCCAGCAGCGCTGCATAGACGAAATAGCGCGGGATGAGGAAAAGGGTCTCGAAAGGCAGGGCCTGCGCCAGCCGGAAGGTGCAGACCGTGTACATCCCCAGCGGAAAGACCATGCCCCAGTATTGCGGGTCGTAACTCAGCGGGAAACGTTCGACCCCATGCCGCCAGATGCCCAGGATCAGCAGCAGGGGGATCCACCACGTGCCCGCGGCCCAGAAGAAAAGGGTGAAGCCTTTGAGGAATGGCAGCAACTCGCCCAGCAGCGACCACTGACCGGCATTGAGGATGAGCGTGGCCCCGGCCAGGGTGGTGATGGCCACCGCCCCCATGTTGATCCAGTAGGGCGGACTGAGGGCGGCGCTGTCGAGGGCCAGAAAGGTGAAGCGGTAGAAGATCAGGGTGATGATGCTCAGGTAGAGCATGCAGCCCAAGAGATACATGCACAGGCAGAAGAACAGCCCGAACTCGGGCGGGTTCTCCATCCCGGCCAGCAACAACACTCCCAGGATGGAGACCGATTGCGTGGCCACGGCGGCGATCAGCCAGGCGCCGTTGATCCCTTCCTGCAATGTGGGCTTCTGCTTGCGCACGGTGACGGCAGTGAAGAAGGTATACATCACCAACAGCCACAAGCCGATCCCTATCCCCCACAAGACCCAGGCCGCCGACCGGCTGCCGGTCAGCAGGATGAGCTGCACGCCCAGCACGCAGCTGCCGGCAATCACCGTAAAGAAGCCCGGCCCGCGGCCGTGGCTGCGAATGTCGGCCCACACGCGCGGCCAGAAGAAGAACAGCCGGCCCAGCAACATGAGCCACAACACGCCGTAGGCCGCCACATTCACCACCAGCAGCCCACGGGCGACGGCCTGCATCCCCAGCAAAAAGGCGGCGATGGAGACGATCCCGGTCGCCATGACCAGGGCGAAGTAGCCGGGGAAGAGGTCGGCGATGCCATCGGCGATGCGGCTGCGCATTTCAGCCCTCCAGCCGGTTGAGATAGCGTAGCAGACCGATGTTCAGCCCCAGGCAGAGCAGGCTGGCAATGGCCGCCGGCAAGAGGATGGCGTAGTCGCCGCCGAGATAGGCGTTGACCGTGGCGGTGAACAGCCAGAGCTGCAAGATGATGATGATCACCACCAGGAAGAGGATGCCGGTGGCGATGGTCAAACGCTGCGAACGAGCAAAGTGCGAATGCCGGCGATTCATCTCAAGCCGTCCTTTCTTCGATGCCGGTGGCGACGATCTCGCCGTTGCGGATTTCAAGCAACACTCGCGCCAGGGGGCGTTGCGGCGGCCCAGACAGCGGTCGCCCACTCAACAGGTCGAAGACGCCGTCATGGCAGGGGCAGTGCAGCTCGCTTTCGTCCACGGCCGGGATGACCGGGCAGAGCAAGTGGGTGCACTGCTGCTCGTAGGCGACGAAGGTCTCTGCATCCACCCGCACCAGCAGGCGGGCGGCGCTGCCTTCAGGGTATTGAAAGAGCAACGAACCGCCCACGGGGATGTCATCGACGCCGGCGATCACCTGCGCCGGCGGGGCGGGAGCGGCCTTCTGCACCTGGCCGCTGGCCAAGAGCACGACATGCCCGGCGCTGAAGGCGGCGCTGGTGAGCAGGAGGAATTTAATGAACTCGCGACGGGTCAGATATTCGTCCTGCGGCCAGTCGATGGGAAAATCCTGGCGCCAGCGCGGCTGCTCATCGGGCGCGCGGCCATCGGGCGGCGTGGTCAGTTGCTCCAAATCGGGATGTACCATCGTTCTGTTTTTCCTGGGGTCTATCGTCCAGCGTCGGCTTCGACATACAGGTTGGCCAGCAGCGCATCCTCTGGCGCGGCCATGGCTTGCGCGACCGGGGCCTGGTGGATGCCGGTGGCGACATCGATCAGGTCGATGGCAGCGCGGCGCGGGATCATCATGTTGACCTTTGTGGTGATAGTCTGCCGGCCAAACTGGAAGCTGTTGATCGGTTGGGAACGGGGTCGCAGCCGCTCGATCTCCGCCCGCGTGCCGAAGAAAAGCGCCTGGCTGGGACAAACCGAGGCGCACATGGGTTTGAGGCCCACGGAAGTGCGGTCGTAGCACATATTGCACTTCATCATCAGGTTGGCGCCGCTGTTCATCTTGGGCACGCCGAAGGGACAGGCCAACACACAGTTGTTGCAGGCGATGCAGCGCGGCTTGCGCGCCGTCTGCACCACGCCGTCTGCCGTGCGCTTGATGGCGTCGGCCGGGCAGACCTCGGCGCAGGTGGGCGAAGCGCAGTGCATACACACCACCGGCGCCGTCTGGGTGGAAACATTGCGGTCGATGGTGTCCAGGTGGATCATCGAGTAACCGCGATGCGTGTCGCACTCCGTGCAGGCCTGCACGCACGCCTGGCAGCCGATGCAGCGGCTGGGGTCGATGAAGAATTCGAGGTCAGCAGGTCTGGGCATGGGGCTATGGCCTCGCTGAAACACCCTGCACCGCTGCGAGTGCGCATTCCCAGGCGCCCTCGTGGCACAGGCCATCGGCGCGGGCATTCTCGTAGGCCGTCAAAGCCGCCTGGATCAGAGCTGCCAGGTCGTCGCCGGCGGCCGGCGCCAGCAGCGCCGCCAATTGCCGGTGGAGGCTGGCCGGGTCGGAGGGCAGCGTGGTCGCCTGTTCAGGGTTCATCGCTCACCGCCTTCCTCACTCGCACCGCACACACCTTGTACTCCGGGATCTTCGAGATCGGGTCCTGGGCGGCGATGGTGAGCCGGTTGGCCGACTGCCGGCCCGGCCAGTGGTAGGGGATGAAGATCGTATCGGGGCGGATGGTCTTGACCACCTGCGCCCGCAAGGTGATGGCGCCGCGCCGCGACTCGACCGTGGCCCAGTCGCCGTCGGCCAGGCCCATCTGCGCGGCCAGGGCCGGGTGCATCTCGATGCGCGGCTCCGGATAGTTGTCGACCAGCGGGCCGATGCGCCGCGTCTGTTCGCCGGAAAGGAACTGGCTGATCACCCGGCCGGTGGTGAGGATGAGCGGGTAATCGGCGTCCACATCCTCGGCCGGCGGCGTGAAGGGGGCGACGTGGAAGCGCGCTTTGCCGTCGGGGAAGTAGAAAGGGCCGGCCCCCCGCGCCACCGGGTTCCATGACCCCGGCTCGAACAGCCGCGGTGTGCCGGGATGATCCTCGCTGGGGCAGGGCCAGAAAATGCCGTTGTGCGCCTCCACCTTCTCGTAGGTGATGCCGGCGTAGTCGGCCACGCCACCCTGCGAGGCCCGGCGCAGTTCGTTCAGGATTTCCTCGGGGCCGGCGAAGGTCATCCCCTGGGGCCGGCCCAACGCCTGGGCGATGTCCTGGACGATGCGCCAATCCTGGCGGGCCTCGCCGGGCGGCTGCACCGCCTGGTTGATTTTGATCACCCGGCCCTCGGCGGCGGTGACGATGCCCTCGTCCTCCTCGTGCAGCGAACCGGGCAGGACGATGTCGGCGTGGCGGGCGGTCTCGTTGAGAAAGAAGTCGATGGCCACGTAGAATTCGAGCTTGTCCAGCGCCGCTTCCACGAACTGATTGTCGGGCAGCGAGACCACCGGGTTGAAGCAAAGGCTGAGCAGCCCTTTGATCTCGCCACGGTCGATCTTGCGGAACAACTCGTACGCGTCCACGCCCGGCTGTGGCAGGTCGGCCGGGTCCATGCCCCAGACGGCGGCCACATGGGCGCGATGGTCGGGATTGCCCAGGTCGCGGGCGCCGGGGAGCTGGTCGGCCTTCTGGCCGTGTTCGCGCCCGCCCTGGCCGTTGCCCTGGCCGGTGATGGTGGCGTAGCCGCAGTTCGGGCGGCCGATGCGGCCCGTAGCCAGCACCATGTTGATCGCCCCCAGCACGTTCTGCACCCCCTTGCTGTGGTGCTCGATCCCGCGGGCGTGCAGCAGGAAGCTGGTGCGCGCCGTCCCCCACCATTCCGCCGCCTGCCGGATCGCCTTCTCGGCGATGCCTGTGACCTGGGCGGTGCGGGCGGGCGTCCACTGGGCCACATGCGCGGCCGCCGCCTCGAAGCCCACGGTGTGCTGGCGGATGAAGTCGTGATCCAGCCAGTCGTGCTCGATCATCAGATGCAGCACGCCATTGAAAAGGGCGATGTCGCGGCCCGGCTTGATCGGCAGGAAGAGGTCGCAGGTGCGGGCGATGGGGGTGATGCGGGGGTCGACGACGATCACCCGGGCGCCGTTCTCGCGCGCCTGCCAGACATAATCGGTGGTAATCGGCGCGCACTCGGCCACATTGGCCCCGCTGATCCAGACCACCTCGGCGCCGAGAATGTCGCCCCAGGGGTTGGCGGCGCGGTCGATGCCAAAGGCTTTCTTGTTGCCGGCGGCGGCGCTGACCATGCACAGCCGGCCGTTGTAGTCGATGTGCGAGGTGCGCAGGGTCATGTGGGCGAACTTGCCCATGAGGTAGGTCTTTTCGGTGGTCAGGCTGGCGCCGCTGAGGAGGGCGAAGGCGTCGCGGCCGTACTGGGCCTGGATGCGGTCGATCTCGGCGGCGACGCGGCGGATGGCCTCGTCGTAGGGCATGGCGCTGAAGCCGCCCGGCGCACTTGCGTCCCGCCGATAGGCGTGCAGCAGCCGGTCGGGGTGCGCGCCCTGCAAGTAGCGTTTGACGCCCTTGGGGCAGAGCTTGCCCTGGTTGAAGGGAAACTCGTACCACGGCTCGAAACCGATCACCTGGTTGTCCTTGACCTTGAGTTGGATGCCGCACTGCTGGCCGCAGAAGCAGCAGTGGGTCTTGACAACCTGATCCGGTTCGACGCCCGTATCCAGCCGCAGCCCCTGTGAATAGACGACGGTGGGGCCGAAGGGGCGCTTTTCTTGGGCAAGTTCGAGGGCAATCGCGGACACGCTTCGTTCCTCAGGCATGAAAATGGCGGGCGTCTTCCTCGCCCAACGGCCCTGCCCCCAGGCCGGGGTTGACATAGCTCGGCTGGGAGGGGTTGTATCCGGCGGGCAGAGCGAGCGGGGCGCCGCCGCGGTCGGCCTGCCACAGCGCCGCCTGCGCCAGCGCCACCGAGGCCCGGCGGCAGGGCGGGCAGAGCCACTGGTAGTGCTCCACCGGGCTGCCGGGCATCTCGTAGGCATAGCCCAGCGCCTTTTCCACCGTAATCAAGTCCTGTACGTGCATCAGCGAGGTGAAAGGCTGGCCGCAGCGCCGGCAAGGGGCCGCCTGCTCGCGCGCGCCCACCTCTTTGTAGAAGCGCACACCGATCTGGGCCGGGCGCTGGAAGATGTGGAAGAATTTGCCGAAGGGCAGCCAGAGAAAGGTGACGATGACGGTGACGGCATGGAAGATGGCGATGAATTCGTAGGCGTAGCCGCTGAGCCAGGTGTAGCTGGCGGTGATCATCAGCCCACTGAGGCTGACGGCGAACAGCAGGATCAGGGGCAGGAAGTCTTCGACGAAAAGCTGCAAGGCAGCCGCCCCTTCCTCGCGCATGCGCCGGCGCATGGCCAGCATCACCCCGGCGATGACGATGAACGACGCCCAGACCAGGCCGTGAAAGGCGAAGAAGGCGAAAACCGAAGCGATCGGGAAGGTGAAGGTGGGGAAGCCAAAGACGAAAGCCCGGTAGTGGGTCAGGTCGCCGGGGATCGATTCGAAATGCAGCCAGCCGAAGACGAGCGGGAAGGTGATGGCGATGGCCAGCACGCAGCCCCACATGATCAGCAGGTGCGTCACGCCGCGCAGCCGGTCGCGGGCCAGGATGAAGCGGTTGAGCAAGAAGTCGTCGAACAGATGCCGCGCCCACGAACCCAGGTTGCGCTGGCGATGGCCCCCGCGCAGAAAAGTCTGCCAGCCGCGCTTCCAGTACATCGCCGTCGGCGGCCGTTGCAGCCACATGGCATAGCGATAGGTCAGGCCAAAGGTGGCGAACAACACCGAAACGGTGTAGGCGACGAGGGCGGCGTCGAAATGGGCCAGATTGCGCGAGCCGATCAGGATCAGCAGGCCGAGCAGAAAGGTCAGGGCCAGACCCCACAGAGTCGCTTTGATCGCTTCCTTGCTCATGGGCGTCTCGTTCGTGGCACAGGGGTGTGGACAACAGAACGGCGGCGAGGAGGGTCGTCACCCTCCGGCGAAAAAGATGCGCCCCTTTTACATCGTCTGCGCCGATTTCGCAAATCAAGCCCCGACGCTGCTCTTCTGCCACTGCGGTGGGGTGATGAGGCAAGCGACGGACAGGCGCCAATCGGCGCCCACCTGACCAAGCCGCTGCACCTGGCTTGTGAAGAAATTCTTTTTATTGACAAACAGCCAACATGCTGTATAGTTAATATGCTCCATTTTTTTGACGCTGCTCAAATAAATGAAGCGTATTGATCAGCAGCATCCTCCCACTTCCACACGCCGGTGGGCGGCGACCAGCCCTCATTCCAACCCATTTTCCCACCAGGAGAATTCACGATGAGCGACCAGTACAAGTATATTCTGACCGAAAACGACCTGCCAAAAGACTGGTATAACATCAACCCCGATATGCCCGTCAACCCGGCCGTAACCGCCTGGAACGCAGTGCTGCACCCGCAGACCCAGGAGCCGGTGACGCCTGATTTCCTCTCCGTCCTCTTCCCCATGCGCTTCATCGGCGAGGCGGTCAGCCTGGAACGCTGGATCGAGATCCCCGAAGAAGTGCGGGAGATCTACAAGCTGTGGCGGCCGACGCCGATGATCCGGGCCAGACGGTTGGAGAAGGCGCTGGACACGCCTGCCCACATCTACTACAAATACGAAGGCGTCTCGCCGGTCGGCTCGCACAAGCCCAACACGGCGGTGCCGCAGGCGTTCTATGCCAAGCAGGAGGGCGTGGTCGGATTCACCACCGAGACCGGGGCCGGACAGTGGGGGTCGTCGCTGGCTATGGCGACCAACTTCTTCGGGTTGGAATGCCATGTCTACATGGTGAAGGTCTCATACCATCAGAAACCCTACCGCCGCATCATCATGGAGAACTTCGGCGCCACGGTCACGGCCAGCCCCTCGGACAAGACGAACTACGGGCGCAGTGTGCTGGCCGAGAACCCGGATAGCCCCGGCTCGCTGGGCATCGCCATTTCGGAAGCGGTGGAAGCGGCGGTGATGTCGAATGGCAAATACAAGTACTCACTCGGCTCTGTGCTCGGCCCGGTGCTGCTGCATCAGACGGTGATCGGGTTGGAATCGCTCAAGCAGATGGAAATGGCCGGGGAATACCCGGATGTGGTGATCGGCTGCGTGGGTGGGGGCAGCAACTTCGCCGGTTTCGCCTTCCCCTTCGTCCACCAAAACCTGACCAACGGCAAGAACAGCCGCATCGTGGCCGTGGAGCCGACCGCCTGCCCGACGCTGACGAAGGGCAAGTACACCTTCGACTATGGCGACACGGCCCGCATGGCGCCCATCGTCAAGATGCACACCCTCGGCCACGATTTCGTGCCGGCGGGCATCCATGCCGGTGGGCTGCGCTATCACGGCATGGCCCCGCACGTCTCGGCCCTGGTGGATGCCGGCCACATCGAGGCCGTGGCCCTCGACCAGTTGGACACCTTCGAAGGGGCGCTGATGTTCGCCCGGGCCGAGGGTCTGTTCCCGGCCCCCGAATCGGCGCACGCGGTGCGACAGGCGATCAACGAAGCCCTCAAGTGCAAGGAAGAAGGCGTGAGCAAGGTGATTGCCTTCAATCTGTCGGGGCATGGCTTCTTCGATCTAACCGCCTACGACGAATACAACAAGGGCAATTTGCAGCGATTCGAGTATCCCGAGGCGCAGATCGAAGCCTCCATGGCTCGCCTGCCCCAGGTTCAGCTCTAAGACACTCGACCAACCGGGCCTGCCTGCTTCGACGCCGCAGGCAGGCCCGGTTGGCGCAGGAGGAGTTCGACGATGAACGACCTCACTCCGTCCGACATTTGCCTGCGGATCGTACCGGTTTCGTCCTTGCAGCTGCACGAGGAGGATGATCCCTACCGCGTCAAACGGCTGATGCAGGCGGTGCAGCGCGATGGCAAACTGAAAAACCCGATCATCGTGGCCAGGCAGATGCAGGGGGACGAGAGCTACGTCGTCCTCGACGGCGCCACCCGCACCACCGCCCTCCAGGAAATGGGCATCCCCTACGCCCTGGTGCAGATCGTGGACTACCACTCCAGCCGGGTGAAACTCGACATCTGGCATCACATCATCGTCGGGCTGCCGGAGACGCGGCTGATGGGCAATCTGGGCGAGTTTCCCGATCTGAGGGTGATGCGGCTCGACGAGGCGCACGCGCAAGGGAAACTGGGGCACCACGAGATGTTGGCGCGGCTGATGTTTCGCAACGGCCAGCTATTTACCATCACCGCCACGGGCAGCATCCACGAGCAGGCCGAACGCCTCTGCGAATTCGTGGCCCTCTACCGGGGCAAGGCCGAGGTGCACCGGACGGTAGCAGTCGACCTGCCCTGTCTGCTCGATGACTATCCCAACCTGACGGCCGTTGTCTCCTTCCCTCCCTTCACCCCGGACGAGATCATGCAGATCGCGGCCAACGGCAAAAAGGTGCCGATGGGGATCACCCGCCACCTGATCGCCGGCAGAGCCTTGGGTCTGGGGGTGCCGCTGGAGGTGTTGACCAGGGACGACACGCAGGAAGAAAAGAACGCCTGGCTGGAACAGCAGATCCGCATGCGCCTGCACGCCAACAAGATCCGGCTGTACCAGGAGCCGGTGTTTGTCTTCGATGACTAGTGTTGCTGGCGTGATTCCTGGAGCCACGACTGCCGTGAACACCAAGTCACGAAGGTCACGAAGAAGACAGATCATGAATCATGTCAACTAGACTCCTGCTAGGAAACGAAGCCATTGGCCTGGCGCTGGTGGAGCAGGACTGCCGGGTGGTGACCGGTTATCCGGGCACACCCAGCTCCGAGATCCTGGCCGGCGTGATCAAATACAAGCAGCAACACGACCGCCAGGTCTACACCGAATGGTCGACCAACGAGAAGGTGGCCCTGGAAGTGGCGCTTGCCGCCACCTGGGTGGGGCTGCGCGCGGCCGTCACCATGAAGCAGGTGGGGCTGAATGTCGCCTCCGACCCGCTATTCAGCGCCGCCTACCTCGGCGTCAAGGCCGGGTTCCTGGTCATCGCCGCCGACGACCCCGGCCTGCACTCTTCGCAGACGGAGCAGGACTCGCGGCTGCTGGCCCTGGCGGCCAAGGTGCCGGTGTTCGACCCCTCCAGCCCAGAGGAGGCGCGGGCCATGGTCGGCGACGCCCTCTCGCTCTCCGAGCGCTTCGGCCAGCCGGTGATGCTGCGGCCCACCACCCGCATCTGTCACGCCCTGCAGAACATGGAGTTGAACGGCCTGGAACCGGCTCGGCCCGTGTCAGAGCAGCGTTTCCGCAAGGAGCCGGAACGATGGGCCTCGACGCCCAAATTTCGTTTCCGCCAGCACCTGGACCTGAACCGAAAACTGGCCGAGATCGAGAAGGAGTTCGACGCCTCGCCGCTCAATTTCGTTCATGACGCCAGCGCCAACCGGGTGGGTGTCATCACCTCTGGCGTCGCCTATCACACCACCCTGCAGGCCCTGGAACAACTGGGGGTGCGCCTGCCCGTGCTCAAGATCGGCACGCCCTATCCCCTGCCGCGGGCGCTGGTGAGCGAGTTCATGGCCGGGCTTGAGGCGGTGATCGTGGTGGAAGAGACCGATGTCTGCATCGAGTTGCAGATGCCGGCCGGCCAGGCGACCGTGCATGGCCGGCGCAATGGCATCATCCCCAGCGCCGGCGAACTGACGCCCGAAGTGGTGTTTGCGGCTTTCAAGGCCGTGCTCGGCCCCCTCGGCGTGGTCACCAACATACCGCCTGACGATGCCCAGTTGGGGGAGACGGTGCGCATCCTGCCCTTGCCCGTCCGCCGGCCGCGACTCTGCCCCGGCTGCGGCCATCGCTCCGCCTTCTTTGCCATGAAGCGGACGTTCGGGCCGAAGGCGATCTATCCCGGCGACATCGGCTGTTATACCTTGGGATCGAACCTGCGGGCGGTGGACACGCTGGTGGATATGGGCGCCTCGATCTCGATGGCGCACGGCTTCTATCATGCCAACCGCATCACCGGCGACCAGCGCCCGGTGATCGCCACCATCGGCGACTCCACTTTCCTGCACTCCGGCATCGTGCCCCTGATCAACGCCGTACACACCGGCGCCCGCTTCGTGCTGGTCATCCTCGACAACCACACCACGGCCATGACCGGGTTCCAGCCGACGATGGCCAACGACACGCTGGCCGATGGCAGCGACGCCGCTCATAGCGTCTCGCTGGCCGGGATGGCGCGCGCCTGCGGGGCCAGGTTCGTGGTCGAGGCCGACCCCTACCAGCACGAGAGTTTCAGCGCCCTGTTGCAGCAGGCCTACAATTTCTCGCAGTCCGAGCAGGGCGGCGTGGCCGTGATCGTCGCCGACCACCCCTGCGTGCTCTACGACAACAGCCCCATCCAGGAGCACCCGGCGCCGGTTGTGATCACCGAGGAGTGCGACGGCTGCCGTTTCTGTGTGGAAGCGTTCGAGTGCCCCGCCCTGGTGTTGGCGCCCGACCGCAGCCGTGTCAACATCGATTACAAGATCTGCGTCAATTGTGGCCAATGTATCGATGCTTGTTTCAAAGGTTTTATTGTGCCAGATCACGAAAAGGTTATTAGTTTTTAGTTATTGGCGACGAACCGCTTAAGAAGCTGGAACACGAACTACGCTATCGGTTCAGGTGCGACGCACTTCTCAAAGTGCGTCGCACCTCTACGGTAACACTTACGAACTACGATCGCATGGAAACGAAGATCATCATTTGTGGGCTGGGAGGTCAGGGTGTGGTCTTTCTCACCCGGCTGCTGGCCAACACCGCCCTGGCCAACGGCCATGCCGTCATGGTCTCGGAGACGCATGGCATGAGCCAGCGCGGCGGCTCGGTGCTCTCGCATCTCAAGATCGACGGCAACCAGGCCCCCCTGATCCAGCATGGCACAGCCGACCTGCTGCTGGCGCTGGAGGTGGACGAAGCCGCCCGGCATCTCACCTACCTGCGGCCAGGCGGGATGGCCCTGGTCGATGCCGCCCAGGGGCTGCGGCCCGAACTGGACGCCGACATCGCCCGCCTGAACCTGCGCGTGCACTGTCTCCCTGCCAGCCAGATGGCGCTCGACCTGGGCGCGCCGGCGGTGGCCAACGTCATCCTGGCCGGTTTCGCCGCCGGCTTCGCCGCCATGCCCTTCTCGTTCGCGACCCTCCGTCAAGCGCTGCAAGACGGTTCCGGCCGCAACCGCGACCTCAACCTGGCCGCGCTCGATGCGGGATTCAGGTCAGTAGTCAGTAGTCAGTAATCAGTGTTCAGTATTCAGTTGTTATTTCGGTCTCGTTGTTGAATTATTGGTTACTGGTTATTGGTTACTGGTTATTAGTTACTTTCGCCATTTATAAGATTCATCAAATACTGACGACTGACGACTGACCACTGATTACTGATTACTGATTACTGACGACTGACCACTGATTACTGATTACTGATTACTGACCACTGATTACTGATTACTGATTACTGATTACTGACCGAATGCCTCCCTTCCACCACCATACGCCCACCACCCTGACCGAGGCCATCGGCCTGCTGGCCCAGGCCAACGGCAGCGCCCAGGTCATCGCTGGCGGCACCGACCTGGTCTTGCAGATGCGCAACGGCCTGAAGGCCCCGCAGACGGTGATCAACATCAAGCGGCTGCCTGAGTTGAAGGGCATCGAGTACGACGAGGCAACCGGCCTGCGGCTGGGGGCGCTCACCACCCTGCGCCAGATCCACCGCTCGCCCCTGATCCAGACCCACTACCCCATCCTCTCCCACGCCGCCAGCCAGATGGCCTCGGAGCAGATCCGGGCCTTCGCCACCGTCGGCGGCAACCTTTGCAACGGCTCCCCCTCCGCCGACCAGGCCACGCCGCTGCTGGCCCTGGACGCCAGCGTGCACCTGGTCGGGCCGCAGGGGATGCGGGCGCTGCCGCTGCACGAGTTCTTCCTCGGCCCCGGCCAGACGGCTCTGCGCCCCGGCGAACTGTTGCAGTGGATCAGCGTCCCCCCCCTGGCCGGCCAGGCGATCTTCCTCAAGCACATCCCGCGGGCGTTCATGGATATTTCGGTGGTGTGCGTGGCCCTGCGGCTGGCGATGGCGGAGGACCTCTGCCAGGAAGCGCGCATCGTCCTGGGCGCGGTGGCCCCCACCCCGCTGCGAGCGCGGCAGACCGAGGCCCTGTTGACCGGCCAGGCCCTGACGCCAGAGCGCATCCAGGCGGCAGCCGGGACGGCGGCGGTAGAAAGCCGGCCCATCGACGACGCCAAAGGCTCGGCCTGGTATCGCCGGCACATGGTCGGGGTGCTCGTGCGCCGCGGCCTCAGCGCCCTGGGAGGCCGGGCGGGAGGCCGGGCGGGAGGCCGAGCATGAAGAAAGCCATCACCCTCACCGTCAACGGCGACCGCCGCGAGTTATACGTGGCCACGCACCACAGCCTGCTGGATGTGATCCGCAACGAACTGGGGCTGATGGGCACGCACCGCGGCTGCGACACCGGCAATTGCGGCGCCTGCACCGTGCAGGTGGACGGTCTGGCCATGAACGCCTGCCTGCTCCTGGCCGTGGACTACGACGGCAGCGACATCCTCACCATCGAGGGCGTGGCCCAGGAGGGCGCACTGCACCCGGTGCAGCGGGCGCTGGTCGAGAAAGGCGGCATCCAGTGCGGCTTCTGCACCCCCGGCATGGTCATGAACACCCTCGCCCTCCTCGCCGACGACCCACACCCCACCGAAGCCGACATCCGCGCCCGCCTCTCCGGCAACCTCTGCCGCTGTACGGGATACGCTAAGATCGTCGAAGCAATCGTTAGTGGTCAGTAATCAGTGACACCCATGTCTTCCCACATCGGCCAGCGCCTGCCCAAACTCGATGCGCCGGACAAAGCCGCCGGACGGGCCACCTATGGCCACGACGTGCGTCTGCCCGGCCTGCTGCACGGCAAAATCCTCTACTCCGCCCACGCCCACGCCCGCGTCGTGCGCGTGGACGCCTCCCGCGCCGAACGGCTGCCCGGCGTCAAGTGCGTGCTCACCGCCGCCGACAATCCCCCCACCCATTTCGGCTACGGCAAGGACCAGACCGCCTTCAAGACCATCGCCCGCAGCCGCCGGGATGAGATCGCCGCCGTGGCCGCGGTCGACCCGGATGTGGCTGCCCAGGCCCTCAGCCTGATCGAGGTGGAGTACGAACCACTGCCCGCCCTCTTCTCTGTGGCCGCAGCCCTGGCCCCCGGCGCCCCCCTCATCCACCCCGAACATGGCTCCAACCTCTTCCAGACCTATCGCTACGAGCACGGCGACCTGGCCCGCGGCGAAGCCGAATCGGACCTGATCCTGGAAAGCCGCTATCATCTCCCTTATGTCAATCACGCCTGCATGGAGACGAGCGTGGTCGTGGCCCACTACGAGCAGGGCGGCCGCCTCACCCTGTGGAGCACCACCCAGATCCCCTTCCTCTTGCAGCGCGACCTGGCCGAGGCCCTGGGCATCCCCGGCAGCCAGATCCGCATCATCCAGACCGCCATCGGCGGCGCCTTTGGCCGCGGGCTGGACATCTACCCCTTCGAGCCGATCGCGGCCCTGCTGTCGCTACGCAGCGGCCGGCCGGTGCGGGTGGCCTTTTCGCGGCGGGAGGAATTCCTGGCCGGCCCCGCCCGCCAACCGGCCGAGGTGCTCATCCGCGCCGGCGCCCGGCGGGATGGCCGCCTCACCTTTCGCGATGTGTCCACCGCCCTCGACATCGGCGCCTACGTCTCGTGGGGGTCGGTGACGCCGCTGGTGATGATGGAGACCACCGCCTCCCTCTACAAAATCCCGCACGTGCGCTTCCAGGCCGACTGCATCTACACCAACAACCTGGTCACCGGGGCCATGCGCGGCTACGGCAACCCCCAATCCACCTTTTTCGTGGAGACGATGATGGATCGGTTGGCCGAGGCCCTGGGCATGGACCCGGTCGAATTCCGTCTGATCAACGCCAACGAACCCAACAGCACCACCCCGCAGGGCCTGGTGATCACCTCCTGCGGCCTGAAAGAGTGCCTGCAAGCCGTCGCCGCCGCCGCCGACCGCCCGGCCGCCGCGCGGGGCCGGGCGGTCGGCGGCGGCCAGACCGCGGCCCACGGGCCTGAACCCACGCCGCAAGCAGCGCAGCCCAACTCGCTCAAACGCGGGGTGGGCTTCGCCGCCACCCTCAACGTCGGCGGCGGCGCCCGCATCTACCGCAGCGACGGCTGCGGGGCCACGGTCAAGGTCGATGACTTCGGCCACGTCACCCTCATCACCGGCTCCACCGAGATCGGCCAGGGGTCGGAGACGGTGCTGGCCCAGATCGTGGCCGAGGCGTTGGGCGTGCAGCCGCAGGAAGTCGCGGTCGTCAACAGCGACACCGACATCAAACCCTGGGATGTGGGCGTGCACGCCAGCCGCACCACCTTCATCGCCGGCAACGCCGCCCACCTGGCGGCGCTGGACGCCCGCAGCCAGATCTTCGAGACCGCCGCCGAGATGCTCGGCGTCAGCCCCGACCGCCTGACCGCCAGCGATGGCCGCATCCGTCTGGCCGACGCGCCCGACGCGCCCGCCCTGCCCCTCTCGCGCGTGGTGCGCCAGCGCCACTTCCGCCAGGGCGGGCAGATCGTGGTCGGCGAGGGCTGGTACGACCCGCCCACCCAGATGGTGGACAAGGACACCTACAAGGGCAACATCTCTGCCGCCTATGGCTTCGGCGCTCAGATGGCCGAGGTGGAGGTGGATGAGGAGACCGGGCGGGTGCGCGTGCTGCGCCTGGCCTGCGCCAACGATATCGGCCGGGCGATCAACCCCATGGCCGTCGAGGGCCAGATCGAAGGCGGCGCGCAGATGGGGCTGGGCTACGCCCTCTCGGAAGAGCTGATCGTGGCCGACGGCCAGGTGCTGAACCCCGACTTCCACCACTACCGCCTCTTCACCGCCGCCGACATGCCCGAGATCGAGACCATCCTCGTCGAAACCGACGACCCCGGCGGGCCTTACGGGGCCAAAGGCGTGGGCGAGATGGGCGGCACGCCCACCGCCGCCGCCATCGCCAACGCCATCTACGACGCCACCAAAGGTGGCGCCGCCTCCAAAGGTGGCGCCGCCTCCAAAGGTGGCGCCGCCTCCAAAGGTGGTGGCGCCGCCATTGGCATCCGCCTGACCGAGCTGCCCATGACCCCCGAACGGGTCTTGGCCGCCATCCTCCAACGCGACCAGGAGACCGCATGACCGCGCCCCGCCTGAACCCGAACCTCCTCAGCCTCCCCACCTATGTCGCCGGCAAATCGGTCGATGAAGTCAAGGAGGAGTTGGGGCTGGCCGAAATCATCAAACTGGCCTCGAACGAAAGCCCGATCGGGCCATCGCCGCGGGCGATTGCGGCCGCGCGGGCCGTGCTGGATCAGGCCCATCGCTACCCTGGCGGGCTGGGCCTGACCTTGCGCCGCACCCTGGCCCGGCGCATCGATCGCGGCCTGCACGAGGACAACTTCATGCTCGGCAATGGCGGCACCGACATCCTGCGACTGATCACGCAGGCTTTTGTCTTCGATGGCGGCAACACGGTGATGGGCCGCGCCACCTTTCCCATGTACAAGATCTTCACCACCATGTTCAACGGCGAGCCGCGCCTCACGCCGCCCTGCTCCGACTACCGCCAGGATCTCGACGCCATGGCCGCGGCCATCGACGCCGACACTCGCCTCGTCTTCCTCTGCTCGCCCAACAACCCCACCGGCCACACCATCTCGCAGCGCCAGGCGGAGCGATTCATGGACCGCGTGCCGCCGCACGTGGTGGTCGTATTCGATGAATCCTATTTCGAGTATGTCGATGACCCAGACTATGCCGACAGCCTGAGTTTTCTGCACCAGGGTCGCCCGGTGCTGATCGTGCGCAGCTTCTCCAAGGCCGGCGGGCTGGCCAACATGCGGATCGGCTATCTGATCGGGCCGGTCGAGCTGGCGAACTATGTCAGCCGCGCCAAAGCCCCCTTCCACACCGGCGATGTCTCGCTGGCCGCGGCCCTGGCCAGCCTGGACGACGCCGACTTCATCGCCCGGCAGACGCAGGCGGTGCAAGAGGGGCGCCGCTATCTGTACGAAGCCCTGACCGGCCTGGGTCTGCACTGCCTGCCCTCGCAGGCCAATTTCGTCACCTTCTACGACCCGCCCCTGCCGGCCGAGGCCCTGACCGCGGCCCTGCTCCGCCGCGGCTTCATCGTCCGGGCTATGGCCGGCTTCGGCATGCCCAACGCCGTGCGCGTCAGCGTGGGCAGCCCGTATGAAAATGCTGCTTTCATCGCCGCCCTGACCGCCATCCTGACCCCAGTCCCCGCCTGAGACCTCCGCCATGAATTATGTCAAGCACATCGAACGCGTCGCCCTGGCCGTGCCCAACCTGGAGGAAGCGCAGACCTTCTTCGAGACCTGGTTCGGGGCCGTCTTCATGCCAGAAGAGATCATCGAGGACATGGGCATCCGCTACCGCCCCTTCCAGGTAGGCGGCAGCCGCATGGAACTGCTGGAGCCGACCCGCGACGACAGCCCCGTGGCCCGTTTCCTGGCCCACAACCGCGGCCCCGGCGTCCACCACATCACCTTCGAGGTGGATGACCTGGACGCGGCCGTGGCCGAGTTGGAGCGCCGCGGGGGGCGCATCGCCTATCGCCACACCTACGCCGAGGGCGTGACCTTCGAGGGCAAGGTCTGGCGCGAGGCCTTCGTCCACCCCAAAGATGCCTTTGGTGTGCTTATCCATCTGGCCGAAAAGCGCCCCGCCCCACAATAAACCCACCCACCTAGTTCGACGCTGGGTCGAACAGGTCGCTACACAGCGACTTTTCGGTGGGTGGGCAAAACCGGGCGTACCGATTTTTGACAACCACAGGATAGCCAACCCTTGTTGACATGTCAAGCACCCCGCTCTCCCTCACCATCCTCTCCCTCGAACAGGCCACCATCCTGCCCTTCATGACCCTGCGGCTGGCCCTGGAGGGCGCCCGCGTGATCCGGGTGGAAGCGCCCCCGCGCGGGGATCCCAATCGCTGGGTGGGGCCGGAGGTGATCGCCGGGGAGGGCGGCATGAACGCCTACTTCCTGCCCCACAACCTGGGCAAAGAGGCGATCACCCTCGACCTGGGCAGCGCCGGCGGCCGGGCCTTGCTCCACCGCCTGATCCGCGAGCTGCCGGTAGATGTCTTCGCCACCAATCAGCGCCCGCGCAGCTACCAGAAGTTGGGCATCGACTACGAAACCCTGGCCGCTCTCAAGCCCGACCTGATCTGGCTGGGCATCACCGGCTTTGGCCCGGACAACGACGAGGCCGCCTACGACCCGGTCTTGCAGGCCCGCGCCGGCTTCATGGAACTGACCGGCGAAAAAGCGGGCGAGCCGATGGTCTTCGGCCTGCCGATGGTAGATTTGGGCGCCGGCGAGCACGCCTACGGCCAGGTGATGAAGGCCCTCTACCAGCGCGCGCACAGCGGCGAGGGCTGCCGCATCGACATCTCCATGTTCCAATCCGCCCTCTCCTGGATGAACTCGCCCATCCTGCTCAGCCAGAGCTTTGGCCTGCCCACCACCCGGCACGGCAACACCCACCCCTTCTTTGCACCCGCCTCGGTCTATCCCGCCGCCGATGGCTACCTCTACCTGGCCGTGGGCAACGACCGCCAATGGGCGGCCATCGCCGAACTGCCCGCGTTCGCCGGTCTGGCCCGCGCCGACTACGCTCGCAACGCCGGTCGCATCGCCGACGTCGGCGCCCTGAACCAGAGCATCGCCGCCATCACCCGCACGCAGCCCACCGCCGCCTGGATCGAGACCTTCAACGCCCTCGGTGTGCCCGCTGCCCGCGTCAACACCCTGCCCGATGTCTGCGCCGACCCCTTGCTGGCCGGCCGCATGGTGCGGGCGACCGACCCCCGCTCCGGCCTGGAGATCGCCATCCCGCCGCCGCCGGTCATCCCCGCGCCGTTGCAGGGCCAGGGGCTGCGGGTGGGCTTCCCGCCCCGGCTGGGCGAGCACAACGCCGCCATCTTTGCCAGCCTGGGCCTGGATGCCGCCCAACTCGCCGCCGAAGGAGTGATCTGATGGATTTCGCCCTCTCTGCCGAACAAATCCGCTTCCGCGAGGCCGTGCGCCAGTTCACCGCCCGCGAGGTGGCCCCCGCCGCCCGCGAGATGGACGAACGAGCCGAGTTTCCGCAGGCGTTGTTCCAGCGCTGCGCGGCCAACGGCTATTTCGGCCTGCGCTATCCCGAGGCCGTGGGGGGGATGGAGGCCGATTTCCTCACCTATTGCCTGATGATCGAGGAGTTGGCGGCCGGTTCGCTGGCCCTGGCCTCGATCGTGGCCATGCAGACGCTGATGGGCACCGATCTGGTCTTCCGCTTTGGCACGGATGAGCACCGCGCTCGCCTGATCGAGCCGGCGTTGCGGGGGGAGAAGATCGGAACCATCGCCATGACCGAGCCGGATTTCGGCTCCGACCTGGGCGGGATCACCACACGGGCCGAGCGCAGCGGCGAGGGCTGGGTGATCACCGGGCGCAAGATGTGGATCACCTCGGCCACGGTGGCCGATTTCTTCAGCGTGGCGGCCAAAACCGACCCGACCGCCGGGTTCAAGGGCATCGATTTCTTCCTGGTGGAGAAGGGCATGCCGGGCCTGAGTGTGGGCCGGCGCATCGACAAGCTGGGCGTGCGCGCCTCCGAGACCTCGGAACTGATCCTGGATGGGGTGCAGGTGCCGGCCGCCCATCTGCTGGGGCAGCAGGGCACGGGCTTCCGCAACCTGGGCGCCATCCTCACCCAGATCCGGGTGATGACGGGGGCGCTGGGGCTGGGGCTGGGCCAGGCGGCGCTGGATGCCGCCATCCGCTACGCCAATGAGCGGGCGCAGTTCGGCAAGCCCATCGCCACATACCAGGCCGTGGCCCACAAGATCGCGGAGATGGGCACGCGGCTGGAGGCGGCGCGCACGCTGGTCTACCGGGCGGCCTGGGACATCGACCAGGGCCGCCGCGACAACACCCTGGCCTCGATGACCAAGCTCTTTGCCACCGAAACCGCCAATTTCATCGCCGACGAATGCACCCGCATCTTCGGCAGCTATGGCTTTGCCATGGAATACGACGCCCAGCGCTACTACCGCGACGCCCGCTTCCTGCTCTACGGCGGCGGCACCTCCGAGATCCTGCGCACCATGATCGCCCGCGACCTGACCGAAGCCCGCTAGAGGAGCCTCCCGATGACTGACAAACCCATCCGCGTGCTGATTGCCAAACCGGGGCTTGACGGCCACGACCGCGGGGCCAAAGTCGTGGCCCTGGCCCTGCGCGACGCCGGCTTCGAGGTCATCTACACCGGCCTGCACCAGACCGTCGAGCAAATCGTCGAGGCCGCCATCCAGGAAGATGCGGACGTGATCGGCCTCTCGATCCTCTCCGGCGCCCACCTGCCCATCTCGGCCCGGCTGATGGAGCGATTGCGGGCCGAGGGCGTGGACGACAAGCGGGTGATCGTGGGCGGCAACATCCCCGCCGCCGACATCCCCGCCCTCCAATCCCTGGGCGTGGCCGGCGTCTTCCCCAGCAGCAGCCGGTTCGAGGAGATTGTGGGGTTTATTCGTGGGAGTGGTGGTTATTAGAGATTGGTTATTGGTTATTGGAGATTGGAGATTGGAGATTGTCGGTTTTAGGCATTTTGTAGTTGCAATGATATGCAAAACAAAGATTTATGGAAATTGTTATAATAAGTCAAGATATGATTCATATTCTGCCAAAATAGCAGATTGTCCCTATAAATCTCACCCTTCACCCATCGCGTACCATCAACAACCAATAACCAATAACCAATCTCCAAATAACCAATCTCCAATCCCCATGTCAACCAAAACCCGCCCCGTCATCCTCGAATCAGGCATCCCCGTCCAGCCGGTCTACGGGCCGGAGGACATCGGCGGGGGCGAAGCGCCGCCGGGCATCGGCCGGCCGGGTGAGTTCCCCTTCACCCGCGGCATCCACCCGCTGATGTATCGCCAGCGCCCCTTCACCATGCGCCAGTACGCCGGGTTCGGCACACCCGCGGCCACCAACGAACGCTTCAAATTCCTGATCGAAAACGGCCAGACCGCGCTCAACGTCGCCTTCGACCTGCCCACGCAGATGGGGCTGGACTCGGCCGACCCCCTGGCCGAGGGCGAAGTGGGGCGGGTGGGCATGGCGGTGGATACCTTGGCCGACATGGAGGTGGCCTTCGCCGGCATCCCCATCGACCGCATCAGCGTCTCGCTGACCGTGAACGCGGTGGCCGCGCCGATCATGGCCATGTATTTCGTCGTGGCTGAAAAACACGGCCTGCCTCTGGCCGAAGTGCGCGGCACGGCCCAGAACGACATCCTCAAAGAACACATCGGCCGCGGGGCCTGGGTCTTCCCGGTGGAGCCGGGCGTGAAGCTGATCGGCGACACGATCGAATTCTGCGCCCGCCAGGCGCCCAAATACTACCCCGTCTCCGTCTGCGGCTACCACATCCGCGAATCGGGCGCGCACCCGGTGCAGGAGATCGCCTACGCCTTCGGCATCGCCCAGGAATACATCCGCCGCGGGCTGGCCCGCGGGCTGGCCGTGGACGAATTCGCCGGCCAGATCTCCTTCAATTTCGACATCTTCGGCAATTTCTTCGAGCAGATCGGCAAATTCCGGGCGGCGCGGCGGCTGTGGGCCAGGCTAATGCGGGACGAATTCGCCGCCCAGGACCCGCGCACCATGCAGATGAAGATGATCGCCGGCGGCGGCGGCGGCGGGCTGACCATCGAGCAGCCAGAGAACAACATCGTGCGCGGGGCCTACTACGCCCTCATCTCCGCCCTCTCTGGCACGCAGACCATGGCCCTGTGCAGCTACGACGAGGCCTACACCATCCCCACCGAAAAGGCGGCGCTGATCTCGCTGCGCACGATGCAGATCCTGATCGAAGAGATGGGCGTGGGCGACACCGTGGATCCGTTGGGCGGCGCCTACTACGTGGAATGGCTGACGAACGAGATGGAGAACCGCATCGTGGCCGAGATGCAGCGGGTGCAGAGGCAGTGGGGCGGCATCGTGCCGGCGGTGAGCGAGGGCCTCATCCAGTCCGAGGTGGCGCGACAGGCCTATGAGAGCGAGCGCAGAATGCAGGCGGGCGAGATCGCCAAGGTGGGCGTCAATCGCTACCGCATGGAGGAGGAGGCGCGGGAGGTGGAGATGCACCCCTACCGCGGCGAGGATGCCGAGGAATCGATCCGCCGCACCGCCCAGGTGAAGGCGGGGCGCGAGGCCGAAGCCGTGGCCGCGGCCCTGGCCCAACTGCACGCTGACGCCGCCGCCGGCCAGAACACGATGCCGGCGCTGATGGCCGCCGTGCGCGCCTACGCCACCCTGGGCGAGATCATGAGCGTGCTCAAGGGCGTTTACGGCGTCTTTCGCGAGCCTGTACGATTATGATCGTTTTCTCGGAACTATGCAGAATAAAGCGATTTCATATGTCTAGCTGAAAATGCATAGCTTCGATGATTTTTTGGCGTAGCCCAAAACCAGCTAGTTCACCGAGACTCCTTTCTAGTCTGCTTTTGTCCAGTGTACGGATTTGATAACATAATGCAATTGAATCGACAAGTAAACCCGCTGTTCCCGACGGTAGAAGAACCTCATTAGGATAGATGACTCGATCAGCGGATTTCTTTGAAGTCAAGGGAATAACATTCACCACTGGCAAAAGCTGATTGATCCGCTCTCTACTCACAACCAAGACTGGACGCCGACCGCCCTGCTCCGATCCGCTCACAGGATCCAGGGTGGCAAGGAAAACACACCATTGGTATTTCATTGAGGCATTTCCCACCATTCGCCATCAGCAGCAGCAAATGCCTGCATGTTTTCATAAAGATCTTGCAAGAACATAGGATCGTGTACAGCCAACTCTAGCTGTCTAAGTTTCTCTCCTTCTTGATCCAAAGCATCGTTCTCGAGAAACTTTTCAACTAATCTGTATTCTTCTAAAGGCAAAATAACACCAATTGCGTTCCCAGTAATATCTGTGATCAATTGGCGTTTAAGTGCGACTTTTAGCATAGTTCACCTCGAATTTTTCATTTCTTTGAAAATGATCCATCTACGATTGAACCGCTGGATGGCAGACCCACTGTGAGCCTCTGAAGCCTGGCAACGGGCCTGACTACCTGGCTCAACGCTTCACCAAGCATACCATGTTTCTCCTCGTCAACCAACTGCGCCCCCACGGAGACCTTCATGCGCCTCGGCTGTGATATCGGCGGCACCTTCACCGATTTCGTGCTCTTGGACGACGCCAGCGGCGAAATGCACGTCTACAAATGCCTGACCACGCCCGGCGATCCCTCGGACGCGGTGGAAGAGGGCGTGCGGGCGCTGTCCGCGCGCCTCCCCGACCTGGCCAGGCGACTGCAAGAGGTCATCCACGGCACCACGCTGGTGATCAACGCCATCATCGAGCGCAAAGGCGCGGTCACCGCCCTGCTGACCACGGCGGGCTTCGGCGATGTGCTGGAGATGGGCCGCGAAATCCGCTACGCACCCTACGATATCTTCGCCGAATTTCCGGAACCGCTCGTCCCCCGCCACCGCCGACTAGAAGTGCGGGAGCGGGTGCGGGCCGACGGCAAGGTGCTGATCCCCCTGGCGGAGGAGGAGGCGCGGGCCGTCGTCCGCCATCTCCCCGGCCTGGGCGTGGACTCCGTGGCCGTCTGCCTGCTCAACTCCTTCGAGAACCCGGCCCACGAGCTGGCGCTGAAACAGATCGTCCAGGAAGAGCTGCCCGGCCTCTCCCTCTCCATCTCCTACGAGGTGCTGCCGCAGATCCGCGAGTACGAGCGCACCAGCACCACGGTCGCCAATGCTTATGTCAAGCCGCTGGTCGAACGCTACCTGCGCCGGCTGTCCGGGCGCCTGGCCGGGCTGGGCTTTGCCGGGCGCCTGTTCATCATGCTTTCCAGCGGCGGCGTCACCTCGGTCGAGACCGCGGCGGAGTTCCCGGTGCGGATCATCGAATCTGGCCCGACGGCGGCGGTCATCGCCGGAGAATATTTCAGCCGTCTGTTTGGGATGCCGGAGATGTTTTGCTTCGATATGGGCGGCACGACGGCCAAATCCTGCCTGATCCAGGACGGACAGGCGGGCGTGGTGCCGACGTTCGAGGTGGGGCGGGTGCAACGCTTTATGAAAGGCAGCGGCCTGACGATTCAAGTGCCGGTGGTGGATTTGATGGAGATCGGCGCCGGCGGGGGGAGCATCGCCCACGTCAGCCGGATGGGCACCCTGCAAGTGGGGCCAGAAAGCGCCAGCGCCGTCCCCGGCCCGATCTGCTACGGGCGGGGCGGCGCGCAACCCACCGTCACCGACGCCGATCTGCTGCTCGGCTACCTGGACGCGGCTTACTTTCTGGGGGGCGCAATGTCCCTGGACGCGGAGGCTGCCCGGAAAGGGATCGAGACCCAAATTGCCGAACCCCTGGGCGTCTCGTATTTGCAGGCGGTGTGGGGCATCCACGATCTGATCAACGAGACCATGGCCGCAGCGGCGAAAACACACATCGCCGAACGGGGCGGCAACCCCCGGCTGGTCACAGTGGCCGCGTTCGGGGGCGCGGGGCCGGTGCACGCCTACGGACTGGCGCGCAAACTGGGCGCGCCGCGCGTCGTCGTCCCGCCCAACGCGGGGGTGGGGTCGGCGCTCGGGTTTTTCACCGCCCCGCGCGCCTTCGATCTGGTGCGGAGTCACAAAGTCCCGCTGGCGAGTGCGGATTTCCACGAGATCGAACGCCTTTTCCGCACCATCGAGGCGGAGGGCGAAAGGACGCTACGAAGAGCCGGGGCCATCGAACCCATCGTTTACACCCGCTCGGTGGATGCGCGGTTCGTCGGGCAGGGTTCGGAAACCAACCTGCCCCTGCCGGACGGCGATTTCGGCACGTTCACCCCGGAGACGCTGCGCCGCCGGTTCGACGAAGGGTACGAGAAACTGTATGGGCGCACCTACCCGGAGATTCCGGTGGAGTTCGTCAACTTCCGCGTGCGGGCGAGTTTGCCGATCCAATTGCTGGAGTTGCCCCGTTTGCAGACGAACAGGCAAGGTTCGAACGCGGCGCGGAAAGGCGAACGGCTGGCGTACTCCGGCCTGGCGGGGGGCTTCATCCCCTTTGCCGTCTACGACCGCTACCTGCTCCCGCCCGGCGCCGCCTTCCCCGGCCCGGCCATCATCGAGGAGCGGGAGTCCACCGTGATCGTGGGCGAGGACGCGCGGGCGCGGGTGGATGAGTTTGGGTTTTTGTGGATGGAGTTGGAGGGCGCATGAAATTCGACCCCATCACCCTCGAAATCCTTTGGCGACGGCTGCTCTCCATCGTCGATGAGGCGGACGCGGCGGTGGCGCGCACGGCTTTCTCCAGCGTTTTGCGCGACGCCCATGACTATACCTGCATGTTCACCGACCGGCAGGGGCGGGAACTCGTGCAAGGGACGTTGGCCACGCCCGGCCAGAGCGGGGCCATGGCCCTGGGCATCAAAAAACTGGTGCAGAGCATCCCCGCCCACACCTTCGCCGAGGGCGATGTGTTCATCACCAACGACCCCTGGGCGCTGGCCGGACACCTGAACGATATTTGCGTCTTCAGCCCCATTTTCCACCACGACCAGCTGGCCGCGTTCACCGCCTGCGTGCTGCACCATGCCGACATCGGCGGGCGGATAGCGTCCGACAACCACGACGTGTTCGAGGAAGGACTGTTCATCCCCCTGGTCAAGCTGTACGACGCCGGCCAGCTCAACCAGGCCGTGCTGGACCTGATCCGCTGGAACGTGCGCACGCCGGAGAATGTGATCGGCGACATCCGCGCCCAAATCGCGGCCAACCATGTCTGCGCGCAGCAGGTGCGGCGGATGCTGGAGGAGTACCATCTGGCCGGGCTGGACGAGCTGGCAGAGGAGATCATCGCCCGCAGCGAGGCCAGTGTGCGCGGGGCCATCGCCCAGACGCCGCCGGGAGTTTACCGGGCCGAGGGCCGGATCGAGCAGATGGCGGGCCGCGACGACCTGGTGATCCGGGCGGCAGTGGAGGTGCGGGGCAGCGATCTTTTCATCGATCTCAACGGCTCCTCGCCGCAGGTGGATTGGGGCGGGAATGTGGTCTTCAACTTCACTTACGCCTATGTCCACACGGCGATCAAAAGCATCTTCGACCCCGATTTGCCGAACAACGAGGGGGCTGCCGCGCCCATTCACCTCACCGCGCCCGAAGGCACGGTGGTCAACTGCCGTTTTCCGGCGGCGGTGGCCGCGCGCATGCAGATCGGTCACTTCCTGACCGAAATCATCTACCGCGCCCTGGCCCCGGCCCTGCCCGACCGCGTGCTCGCGGCCAGCGGCGGCACGCCGGCCACCATGACCGTGTTCTATGGCCGCGGCCACGACCGCCGGCCCTTCCACGCCGTGCTGATCCGCGGCGGCGGCATGGGCGCCAGCGCCCGCGGGGATGGGGCCGGCTGCTTCATCTTCCCGGCCAACGGCGCCAACACCCCGGTGGAGATCCTGGAGAGCGACACCCCCCTGGTCTTCGAGCGGCGGGAACTGATCCCCGATTCGGGCGGCGCCGGCGAGTTCCGCGGCGCCCTGGGCCGCCGGGCGGTGATCCGCGTGCCCGACGACGAGACCGCGCCCCTGCCGCCGGTGACTTTGGGCGTGCAATCGGGCCGCTTCCGCCTGCCGCCGGAAGGATTGGCGGGCGGGCAGCCGGGCCGCTGCGCCCGCTTCCTGGTCAACGGCGTTCCCGGCGACCCCTACGGCCTGACGCGCTTGCAGCCGGGCGATGTGGTGACGCTGGAAGGCGCGGGCGGGGGCGGCTATGGCGATCCCCAGCGCCGCCAGCCGGAACGGATCGAAAAAGACCTGCACGAAGGCAAGATCACGCCCGCAGGCGCGCAGCGAAACTACGGTTTCGGTGTTTCTAAATCATCGTAATCATCCCTACCCCCTCCGCCGGCCTCGAGGTGGAGCGCCCGTTTGCCAGCGCCCGCAACCCTCAGGACATACGATCCGGACCCGCCCCCCCAACCGCACAAGGAGGCTGCCTATCGACGACGAACGCCGCCCACACACTCGCACCGTCCCAATCCTTTATCCATTCACTCATTTGCTTTGGGAGGTAACGCAATGAACACTCGTCAGATCGCACTGGCCGCGGCCCTGCTGGCCCTGGTCTTCCTCGCCCACGCCGCCGGCCGTTTTGCCCAGATCGGCGGCGCCCAGATCGCGCTCAGCATCGCCGTCTACACGCTCATGGCCCTGCTGCTGGCCCCATCGTTGGGGTGGGGGCCGCTGGTCGGCATCGCCCTGGGTGTGGGCATCCTCACCATGCTGGCCACCTCCAGCCCGGTGCCCTGGGCCAACATCCCCGCCCACGGCGGCGGCTTCCTGGTCGCTGCCTTCCTGGCCAAACGCTTCGTGAAGAAGAATGAAGCCCTGGCGCTGGGGCCGCAGCAAGTCATCCTGGCCGTGGCCACCAACATCGCCTGGGTGCTGTTCGCCATCTTCACCTGGGTGGGCATCAACCCGGCTTCCGGCTTCCACGAACGCAACTTCGCACGCATGGGCATGACCTTCGGCGAAGGTTTCATCGCCTGGTTCCTGTTCGGCTTCGTCGGCGTCGTCATCCCCACCTGGATCTTCGGGGCCATCATCCTGCCCATCCTCTACCGGGCGGTGCGCCCTGCCCTCGTCCGCCAGGGCATGCTCGGCTAGATCCCTGCTCACCGCGCGCCCCGGCCCGGCTGGATCAGGCCGGGGCGCCCCTTTGCTCGCAAGGAGCCGCCATGCCCGTCCCAGAGGCCGTCATCGCCCTTGAAGATGTGTACTACAAATACCCCACCAGCCAGGACTGGGTCTTGCGGGGGGTGAACCTGGAGATCTACCGCGGCGAGTTCCTGGGGCTGGTGGGCACCACCAGCGCCGGCAAAACCACGCTCTGCCAGTGCTTCAACGGCCTCATCCCCCACTACACCCTGGGAACCTACTCCGGGCAGACGCTGGTCGAGGGCAAAGACACCCGTGAAAGCGATGTCGCCAGCCTCTCCGGCGCGGTGGGCGTGGTCTTCCAGGATGCCGACGCCCAGCTGGTGATGTCGTCGGTGCTGGAGGAGGTGATGCTGGGCCTGACCATGCGGGGGATGCCGGGCCGGCAGGCGCGAGACAAGGCGCGGCAGATGTTGGAGAAGATGGGCATCGCCCACCTGGCCGAGCGCCCGCCCTACGCCCTCTCCGGCGGCCAGAAACAGCGCGCGGCCATTGCTGCGGTCATGGTCATGCGCCCCAAGATCCTGGTGCTGGACGAAGCCACCTCCGAGTTGGACTCGCTGACCGTGCACCGCATCTTCGACCTCTGCCAGGAACTGAACGAACAGGGCGAGACCATCGTCCTGGTCACACACGAGATGGAATTGCTCTCGCAGTACGCCGACCGCATCGTGCTTTTCGACGCCGGGCAGGTGCTGCTGCAAGGCCCACCCCGCCAGGTCTTCCAGCAGGCCGAGACCTTCCACCGCGTGGGGGTGCGGCTGCCGCAGGTCACAGAACTGGTGCAGTCCTTGGGCGGGCGGCTGGGCGCGGCCACGCTGCCACTGAGCGTGGACGAGGCGCAGGCCCTGATCGCAGGGCAGGGAGGCAACGGCGATGCCCACTGAACCGCTGATCCGCGTCGAAAAGATGAGCTTCGCCTACCGGCCCGGCGTCGATGTCATCCACGATATCGACCTCACCATCGATCCGGGAGAATTCACCGCCATCATCGGCAACAACGGCTCTGGCAAGAGCACGCTGATGAAGCTGATCCTGGGCCTGCTCAAGCCCACGCGGGGCCGCATCACCGTCGGCGGCATCGACACCCGCACGGCCAAAGTCTCGGACATGGCCCGGCGCATCGGCTTCATCTTCCAGGAGCCGAACGAGCAGTTGTTCGCCAACTCGGTGGAAGAAGAGGTCCGCTTTGGCCTGCGCAACCTGGACTTGACGGCGGAGGAGGTCGAAAGCCGGGTGAACGAGACCCTCGACCTCTTCGGCCTGCAGCCCCTGCGCGAGGTCTTCCCACGTTTCCTGGCCCGCGGCGACAAACAGAAGGTCTGCATTGCCGCCATCGTGGCCATGCACCCGCAGATCATCCTCCTGGACGAACCAACCACCGGCCAGGATCACCGCGATAGCCGCAAGATCATGGAACTGGCCGAGACGCTGAACGCCAGGGGCATCACCGTGCTGCTGGTGACGCACGACATGCCCAACGTCGCCCAATACGCCCGCCGGGTGATCCTGCTCAACGATGGCGTGCTGGTCAAGCGCGCGGCCACCCTGGAGGTGCTGGCCGACCCGGCGCTGATGCAATCGTGCAGCCTGGTGCCGCCGCAGATCACGCGGCTGGGGCTGGCCATGCAGCCGTTGGGCCTCCAGCCGGCGCTGAAGGTGCAGGAGATGGCCGCGCAGCTGGCGCACTGGCTCGACCAAAGGCAGGCAAGCGCATGATCACCGAACTTTTCGGCCCCCTGCGGAGCATCGACGCCCGCGTCAAGCTGGCCTGGCTGCTGGCAACCTTTGTCGCCGGCGTGGTCTACACCAACATCCCCTCCCTGCTGGCCGTCCTGGCCACCATCGCCGCCGTCGCCATCCTGGGCCGCGTCTTCATCCCGGTGGTGGTGAAGCTGAAGGGCCTGTGGCTGATCGTGATCGTCATCGGCCTCATCTTCAGCCTCACCGTGGGCGGCGAAACCTGGTTCTACCTGATCCCGACCTTCGTGCCGTGGATCGGCGGCAGCTTGGCCGTCAGCCGCGAGGGCACGCTTTTGGGCATCGTCTCGATCTTGCGCATGTTCATCTTCGTGCTGCCGGTGCTGTTGATGGTGGCCACCACCAGCAACTCCGACATGCTACGGGCGTTCATGTTCCTGCGCATGCCGATGGAATTCGCCCTCATGATCGTGCTGGCGCTCAACTTCGTGCCCCTGTACATCGACGAGATGTGGCGCATTGCCGACGCCCAACGCGCCCGCGCTCACTCGCTCATGGACAAGGGCGCCCTGGGCAAGATGCGGGGCATGATCCCCATCTTCGTGCCGCTGACCCTCAACGCCGTCGACCGCGCCGACACCATCGGCAAGGTGCTAGAGATTCGCGGCTTCTCGCGCCGGCGTTTTTCGGTTGAATTCGACCCACCCACGCCCGCCAGCTGGCTCTTCCTGGCGTTCTGCGGCCTCTTGCTGGCGGTGGCGCTGGCCTCGGCCCTGCTCCGGCAAGACCTGATCCTGAGCGGGCTGCGGGCGCTGGCCGCGGGGCTGGGTCTGTGATCGAGGCACCCATGTCCTACCTCTTCGACCCGCAAGACATCGCCTGGCAGCCCCACCCTCGCTTCGAGGGGGCCAGCCTGCGCCCCCTGATCACCCCCGACCACAATCCGGGGCTGACCGTCTCGCAGGTGCGGCTACTGCCGGGCAGCGAACTGCCCCCGCACAGCCATCCAGCCAGCACCGAGACCTTTTTTGTCCTCACAGGCGCCGTTTTATGTCGCGTCGGCGACGAAGAACGACTCCTGCGCCGCGGCGAGATCGGCTACGCGCCGCCCGGCGTGGTGCATCAGGTGCGCAACCCCGGCCCAGAGCCGGCGGAAGCCCTCTCCATCTTCAACCCGCCCCTTTCCTGAAGCCCCCTGACCTCCAATCTCCAATCTCCAATCTCCAATCTCCAATCTCCCCCCCACCCAAAGGACCCCTTCCCCTCATGGCCCAACACCCCATCAAGACCCTCCTGCGCGAACACGCCGAGATCATGGCCGAGGTCGGCCACATGCGCCTGGCCGTGCAACAACTGGCCGACCAGGGCGACGCCGCCGTAGCCGAGGCCCTGCCCGTCTTCGCCGCCGTCGCCCAGATGATGGCCACCCAGTTGGAGCTGCACCGGCAGAAAGAAGACCAGGTCTTCTTCCCCGCCATCGAAGCGGTGATCGGACAATTCGGCCCCACCAGCGTCATGCGCATCGAGCACCAGCAGATCCATGCCCAGGGCGTGCTGCTGCGGGAGACGCTGTACGAACTCAACCAGGTCCAGCATCCGGCCATCGAGGCGGGGGCGGCGAAGCTGCGCGGGCTGGTGGCCGCGGGGGGGAGCGCCGTCGCCCTGCGTCGCGCCGGCGAAGAGATTATCGATCTGCTCAACTCTCACTTCGGGAAAGAGGAGCACATCCTCTTCCCCATGGCCCAGAGCCTGCTCGATGGGGTGGCGCTGAGCGAGATCGCGGCCCGGTTCGAGGAAATGGACGCCGCCGGGGTGTGAAAAAAATCACCTTATTGACAGCCGGGCAGTTTTCTGTATACTAAATATGACGCAGTTTTCTGACGATGCTAATATTAATGGAGCATGTGCCGTGGCCCCACTGACCTTCCCCGAATGGCGCAACCAACCGCTCGAAGAAATCCTCTATCAGTGTCGCGAACTCCTGGAAGACACCAATTTCCCCACCGTCAAACGCTGGCGCCAGGCGGGGGGGAAGGTGTTGGGGCATTTCCAGGTGTACTTTCCAGAGGAGATCGCCCACGCCGCCGGCATGTTGCCGTTCAAGGTGCGCGGCGCGCCTGTGGAACCGATGCAGGCCGACTCTCGTTTCGGCTCCTATCTCTGTTCCATCCTCAAGACCTCGCTGGAGCTGGCTCTGAGCAAGCGGGTGCAGATGGAGATGTTCGTCACGCACCCCATTTGCGATGCCGCCCGCAATCTGGCGGCGGTGTGGGGCCGGAATTTCAGCTATCCCTGCCAGATTCTCTATCTGCCGCAGAACGCCAACTCCGGCTTTGCCGCCACCTACCTGCGCCATGAGTACGACCGCCTGCGCCGGCAGGTCGAGGAGATCGTGGGGCATGCGGTGACGGACGAGGATCTGCGGCGGTCGTTGGCCATCTACAACCGCAACCGGGCGCTGCTGCGCGAGTTGTACGCCATCAAGCGGGAGACGCCGTGGCAGGCGTCGGGCTACGAGACTTATCTGTTGCTGGCGGTGGGGGGGATGATCCCGCGCGAGGAGCACAACGAACTGCTAGAGACAGCCCTGCCGCTGCTGCGCGCGCGCCCGGCCAAGAAGCAGGACAAGATCCGGGTGGTGTACGAGGGCGGCTTCTGCGAGCAGCCGCCGCTGGACATGCTGCGGGCGCTGTCGCAATCGACCTACGTGGTGGACGATGACCTGCTGATCGGGCTGCGCTGGATCCTGGAGGATGTCCCCACCGAGGGCGACCCGCTCTACAACCTGGCGGAGGCCTATCTGGAGAAGTCGTCGTACAGCCCGGTGCAGCACGACCTGCGCAAGCCGAAGGAAGAGATGTTGTTGCAGCGCATCCACGGCGCCCACGCCTCGGCGGCGGTGGTGACGGCGGCAAAGATGTGCGAGCCGGGTCTGGAGGAGCAGGTGGCCTACACCCACACACTCGATGCCAATGGCATCCCCTATTTCGTCAGCGAATTCGAAGAGAACATGACTAGTTTCGACCATCTGGAGATTCAGTTGGAGACGTTTGTCGAGAGCTTGCTGTTTGCGTAGGTTTGTTATGGAGATTGGTTATTGGAGATTGGTTATTGGAGATTGGTTATTGGAGATTGGTTATTGGAGATTGGTTATTGGAGATTGGTTATTGGCTCACGCATCACGCATCACGCATCACGCATCACGCATCACGCATCACGCAACACGCAACAGGCAAAATCCGGGCCTAAAACCCATCAGTTTCTTTATTCAAGGTAAGTTATCATGACTACAGATCAACGCAGCGAACTTGTTGGCCGGGGGAACCGGGAGGGGGCGGATCTGTTTCGCTCCTGGTTCGAGGAGTTGAGCGCGACGGCGGAGCAAGGCGGCCAATCTGCCTACGTGTTCGTGATGGGCAGTATCGCCGAGGTGCTGCGCGTGTTCGACCTGCCCACAGTCTTCCCGGAGATCAACTCCCTGCAAACGGCGGTGCGCCGCGTGGCGCACGAATTCCTGAACGAGGCCGAGGATTACGGCTATTCGCCCGACATCTGCGGCTATGTCAAGGCGGATGTGGCCGTCCAGTTGCGCAAAGGCGCGCACCCCATGGGCCAGATCCCCAAGCCCACGCTGGCGGTGTACACCAATGCCTGCAACACCTACATCAAGTGGGCGGAGATCTGGGAGCGGATGTACAAGATCCCGATCTTCACCCTCGATGTGCCGGGCACGCGGCAGGCGGGCGGGCAGACCTGGCGCGGCGACCCGGATTTCGAGAACGACCGCAAGTATGTGGCGGCGCAGTTGAAGGAACTCATCGCCCTGTGTGAGCAGGTGACGGGCATCCCCTTCGACATCGACCGCCTGCGCGAGGTGCTGGGCCATGCCAATGTCATGAGCCGGGGCTGGGCGCGGGTGCTGGAACTGAACCGCAGCCGGCCCTCCCTGTTCAACGCCCTCACCGATGGCACCGTCTACCTGGGCGTGGCCAACGGCTTCCGCGGGCGGGCCGAAGGCGCGGCCTTCTTCGACCGGCTGGTGGAGGAGATGGAGTACAAGGCCGAGCAGGGCATCGGCACCCTCACCAACGAGAAATACCGGCTGCTTTTCGTCGGCGTGCCCTGCTACCCCATTTTCCGCCGCTTCAACGAGATGTTCACGCAGTGGGGCGGCACCTTCATCAATTCCACCTATCTCTGGTTCGCTTCTGGCGGCACCAACCGCGGCTTCCAGTACGACCTCGCCAACCCGCTCGACAGCCTGGCCGAGGGCATCCTGATCAACGTGCGCGATGCCATGGATAGCATGTTCTACCAGGATCAGGTGCTGGCCGGGATGGTGGAGGAGTTCGAAGCCGACGGCATCATCTACCACCCGATCAAGAGCTGCCGCACCGTCTCGACCGGGCTGGCCGACAACCGCCGGGCGGTGATGGCGGCCCGCGACATCCCCACCTTGTTCATCGAGTCGGACATGATGGACCGGCGGGTGGTGTCGGAAGCGCAGCTCAAGAATCGTATCGACGCCTATTTCGAGGGGCTGGCCGCGCGCCGCGCCGCCTGACCTTCGTGCGCATCTGGGGATGCGCACTCCGCAGGGTTGCGCACTCCACAAGGTTGCGTACCCCGCACCCTCTCACCCCCACGAAAGGAGCACCCACATGAGCTATTCAGCCGGCGTGGATGTTGGATCGACCCAAACCAAGGCCATTGTGATCAATGAAGCCCGGCAGATCGTCGGCCGGGCGCTGATCGACACCGGCGCCAATGTCATCCAGGCGGCGGAGAACGCCTATACGCGGGCGCTGGAAGACGGCGGCATCCGCGAAGAAGAAGTCGAGTACGTGATCGGCACCGGCTATGGCCGCTACAAAGTCACCTTTGGCAACACACAGGTGACGGAGATCAGTTGCCATGCCCGCGGGGCCGCGCACATGTTCCCCGCCACCCGCACCGTGCTCGACATGGGCGGGCAGGATACGAAGGCCATCCGCGTGGGGGGCAACGGCGAGATCATCGACTTCTGCATGAACGACAAATGCGCGGCCGGCACCGGTCGCTTCCTGGGCGCGGCGGCCTCGGCCCTGGAAATCCCCCTGCCCAACCTGGGGCCGACGGCGATGAAGGCCGAGCGCCCCGTCCGCATCAGCACCACCTGCACCGTCTTCGCCGAATCGGAGGTGCTTTCCTGGCTGGGCAAGGGCAAGAAGATCGAGGACATCCTCATGGGGGTGCACCAATCGATCGCCAAGCGTTCGATCGGGCTGATGCGCCGGGTGGGGGTCGAGGATCAAGTCACCTTCACCGGCGGGGTGGCCAAGAACATCGGCATGATCTACGCCCTGGAAGACAACCTGGGCATCAAATTAAACGTCAGCGACGATTCGCACTTCATGGGCGCGCTAGGCGCGGCCCTCTTTGCCATGGATGCAATCGTCAGCAGCCGCGCCCCTCTGCCCGACACGGAGGCTTGACCATGACGTGCATGATCCGCCCATCCGAGCCATCCGCCCACCCCCGCCCTCTGCCCAACACGGAGGCTTGACCATGACGTACACCGCAGGCATCGATGTGGGTTCGACCTATACCAAAGCCGTCGTCATCGACGCCGACAAGCGCATCCTCGGCAAGGCGATGACCAACACCGGCTTCCAACTGACCAAATCGGCCCGTTCGGCCCTGGATGAGGCGCTGGCCGAGGCGGGGCTGAGCAGCGAGGGGCTGGCCTACACCGTGGCCACCGGCTTTGGCCGCCACCAGATCCCCTTCGCCGATGTCACCGCCACCGACCTGACCGCCAGCGCCAGGGGCGTCTCCACGCTCTTCCCCCGCACCCACACCATCCTCGATGTGGGCGGCCAGACAATGAAAGCGATCCGGCTGGATGACGAGACCAAGGTCAAGTCCTTCCGCCTGAACGACAAGTGCGCCGCCGGCACCGGCGCCTTCCTGGAGAAAACCGCCCGCTACATGGGCTTCTCCACCGAAGAGATCGGCCCACTGGCGGCCACCTCCAAGGGCGCGGTGCCCATCTCTGGCGTCTGCGCCGTCTTCGCCGAATCGGAAGTGATCAACCACCTCTCCCTGGGCGCCGCCCCCTCCGACATCATGTTCGGGGCCATCTCCTCGCTGGTCGATCGCTCGGTGCAGTTGATGAAGCGGGTGCAGATGGAGCCGGAGTTCACCCTGATCGGCGGCATCCTCCGCTTCCCCAGCATGGCCGCCGTGGTGCGGCGGGAGTTGGGCAGCGAGGTCAACGTGCCCGCGGGCGAGTTGGTGCAGTTCACCACCGCCTTCGGCGCCGCCATCCTGGGTCAGGTGCGCCTGCACAAGATCGAAGGCCAGCCGGCCGACGGCCAGCCGGCCGACCTGGAGACGCTCTCCGCCCCGGCTTTCGCCTGAACCTGCCCCATGTACCTGGCGCCCGACATCGAACGACCGCCCAAGCCCGAGCTGGTCGCCCAGGGCTGGGAGCGCCGTTTCATGGCCGGGGCGGGCCGCGCCAAAGAGTCGCAGGAACTCTATGCCGCCATGGGCTACGAGGTTCATCTCGAACCGGTTGCCGCCGCCGACCTGAGTGATGAGTGCCAGGATTGCCGTCTGGCTACTGGCTTCTTTGTGACCGTCTACACCCGCAAACGAGACGACCACGCATCATGACGACATCACCGTCGACGGGCTTGCCTCGCTCCGCCTCCATTCCCGTCCGCACCCAGTTCGTCTTCTTCACCTTGCTGGGCGACTATGTGTTGCCCAACGGCGGCAAGATCTGGACGAGCGACCTGCTGGCCTCGCTAAAGCTGCTGGACGTGAGCGAACGGGCGGTGCGCTCCACCCTCTCGCGCATGACCCGCAAAGGCTGGATCGCGCCAAAAAAGCATGGCCGGCGCAGCCAATACCTCATCACCGCCCGCGGGCGCACGCTGCTGGAAACCGGCTATGCCCGCATCTTCGAGCCTGTCTTCACCGACTGGGACCAGACCTGGCATCTGGCCGTCTACTCGCTGCCCGAAGACATGCGCCAACTGCGCCACGAATTGCGCAAACAGCTGGCCTGGTTGGGCTTTGGCCGCCTGGCGCCGGGGACGTGGATCTCGCCCCACAACCGCCAGGCGGAGCTAGAGCGCTTGTTCCGCGAGCTTGACATCGCCGCCTTTGCCGAACAGTTCTCCGGCCTGCACTTGGGGCCTTCGAGCGGGCAGGAGTTGGTCAAGCGTTGCTGGGACTTGCAGGAGCTTGAGCAGCAGTACCGGGACTTCGTGGCCCGCTACCAGCCCGACTTCGAACATTTCGCCAGCCTGCCGCCGCCGCAGTTGTGCAGCGAAGCCGAGGAGTGTTTCGTGCGCCGCTTCTGGATCACGCACGAGTTCCAGGGCCTGCCCCTGCGCGACCCCAACCTGCCCACCGAGTTGCTGCCCCCGGATTGGATCGGTTTCACCGCCCGCCAGCTCGTCAACGACTACCGCACCCTCCTCCGCGACCCCGCCAACGGCTTCATTCGCTCGGTGATGGATGGGAGTGTTCAGTAGCAAACGCTTTTCGCCGAAAAGGAACGAATCCATGTCTCTTGATTGGCTGCCCCGCACGCATACGCTTGTCGACCATGACCTCGGCGGCGATGACTATTTCCGGGCCGAACCGCCCAGCGTGATCTACGAAAAGAAGGCGATCCGCGACCCGCAGGGCAACCCGGTCGAAGGGCTGTACTCGGCCTGGGTGTGGCTGAACAACCCCGCCCAGTACAACTCCTACACCACCGACATGGTCAAAGGCGTGATCGCGGGCATGAAGCGGGCGTCGATGGACCGCAGCGTGGTGGCCATCGTCTTCACCGGCGTCGGCGACAAGGCCTTCTGCACCGGCGGCAACACCAAAGAGTACGCCGAATACTACAGCCGCCGCCCCAGCGAATATGCCCTCTACATGGACCTGTTCAATGCCATGGTCGACGGCATCCTCAACACCAAGAAGCCGGTGATCTGCCGGGTGAACGGGATGCGCGTGGCCGGGGGCCAGGAGATCGGGGGGGCCTGCGACATCGCCATCGCCTCGGATCTGGCCGTGTTCGGGCAGGCAGGCCCGCGGCACGGCTCCGCCCCGGTCGGCGGCTCCACCGACTTCCTGCCCTGGTATCTGACCATCGAAGACGCCATGTGGAATTGCATCTCCTGCGAGCTGTGGAGCGCCTACAAGATGCACCGCAAGGGCTATGTCAGCAAGGTGACGCCGGTGCTGCGCCAGGATGGCGCCTGGCTGCGCAACCCCAGCGTCATCACCGAGGACTATGTGCGGGATGGGGCCATCGTCTACGGCGAGATGAAGCGCGGGGCCGAGTTGGCCGCGGCCCGCGAGGTGCAGAAAGCCGCGGTCATCGACCTCAGCCTGCTGGATCAGGCGGTGGACGAGGTGCTGTGGACCTTCACCAATCTCTTCCCCCACTGCCTGCAGATGTCGATCGACGGCATCCGGGCCAAGAAGAAGTTCTTCTGGGACGCGGCCAAGGACTACTACCGCCACTGGCTGGCCGCCAACATGAACAACGAGGCCTTCCTCGGCTTCACCGCCTTCAACAACCGCAAGCTCACCGGCAAGGACACGATCGATTTCATCCACTACCGCCAACTCCTGGCCCAGGGCGTCGAGGCCGGCGACGAGTTGTTTGCCCAAGTCCTGCCGGCGCCAAATGCGTAGATTAGTGATTGGTGATTGGTTATTAGCTATTGGTTATTGACGCTTGGCAAACGAATCACCAATCACCAATCTCCAATCTCCAATCTCCAATAACCAATTAAAACCATGTCCTATTCCTTCCTCTCGACCGCAATCGCCGATGGCGTGGCCTGGCTGACGCTGAACCGGCCGCCGGTCAATGTCCTGCACTTGCCGATGCTGCGCGAGATGGAGGCGGCGCTGGCGGCGCTGGCCCAGGATGAGGCCGTGCGCGTCCTCCTCTTGCAGGCCGAAGGCAAGCTCTTTTCGGCCGGGGTGGATGTGGCCGACCACACCGCCGATAAGGTGGGCGAGATGATCCCCCTCTTCGACCGCGTCTGCCAGGCCCTGGCCGAGTTCCCCATCCCCACGGTGGCGGCCGTACAGGGTCACGCTCTGGGCGGCGGCTGCGAGCTGGTGTTGTGCTGCGACCTGGCTGTGCTGGCCGAACACGCCAAGATCGGCCAGCCGGAGATCCAACTGGCTGCGTTGGCGCCCATTGCCGCCCTGCGCCTGCCCTATCTCGTCGGCTACCGCGCCGCCGCCGACCTCATGTTCAGCGGTCGCAGCCTCACGGCGCCAGAGGCGCTGCACCTGGGGCTGGTCAATGCCGTGCTGCCGGCGGCAGGGGTGCGCGAGTGGGCGCAGGAGAAGGCCGCGGCCATCGCCGGCCTCAGCCGGGCCGCCACCCTGCTGCTCAAAAAAGCCCTGCTGCTCGGCTACGGCGACTGGGCCGGCCGCCTGCCCGCGGTCGAGCAGTCGTATCTGCAAGACCTGATGGCCACCGCCGATGCCCACGAGGGCCTGCAAGCCTTTCTGGAAAAACGCCCGCCCGTCTGGCGCCACCGCTGAACTCATCGAGGAGATGCTGCTATGCCCGCACGCGGCCTGACTTTCGGCCAATTCAATCTCGGCGACCGCTTCCTTTCCCCAAGCCGCACGGTGACGGAAGCAGATGTCGTGGCCTTCGCCGGGCTTTCCGGCGATTTCAACCCCCTGCACACCGACGCCGAGTTCGGCCGCCAGACGCCCTTTGGCGAGCGCATCGCCCACGGCATGTTGATCGCGGCCATGTCCACCGGCATGGCCAACTGGACCGGCATCTTCGAGGGCACCACCCTGGCCCTGATGGAGCAGATCCTGCGCTACAAAGGCGCGGTGCGCTTCGGCGACACCGTGCACCTGGAATTAGAAGTGCTGGAGAAGAAACCCACCTCCAAGCCCGACCGCGGCGTCGTCCGCTTCGCCGCCCGCATCCTCAACCACCGCCAGGAGATGGTCATCGATGGTGAGTGGACGCTTTTGATGAGTAATTAGTGATTGGAGATTGGAGATTGGCGATTAGCGGCAAGATCAATAACCAATCTCCAATCTCCAATAACCAATAAACGGAGAACCACATGCTACTCGAAAACAAGGTTGCTTTGATTACCGGCGGGGCGAACGGGATTGGCCGGGCCACCGCCCGCTATTTCGCCCGCGAGGGGGCGCGGGTCGTGATCGCCGACCTGGATGGGGCCAGCCTGGAGGCCGTCTGCCAGGAGATCATCGCCGCCGGCGGCCTGGCCGCCACGGCCGTGGGCAATGTGACCGTGCGCGAGGATGTGCAGCGCATGGTCGATACCGCCCTGGGGCGCTTTGGCCGCCTGGACATCCTGATCAACAACGCCGGCATCACCCGCGACGCCCTCACCACCCGCGTCAAGGATGGCCAGGTCAAGTTCATGAGCGAGGAGCAGTGGGACGCGGTGCTCGATGTCAACCTCAAAGGCGCCTGGATGTGCTCGCAGATGGCGGCGCCGCCGATGATGGCGCAGGGCGGGGGCCGCATCGTCAACACCGCCTCGGTCTCGGCCCTGGGCAACATCGGCCAGGCCAACTACGCCGCCTCCAAGGCCGGCGTGATCGGGCTGACGCGGACGCTGGCCAAAGAGTGGGCGCGCTTCAACATCGCCGTCAACTGCATCGCCCCCGGCGGCGTCAAGACGCAGATGACCGCCGCCATCCCCGAACCGCTGATGGAAAAGCTGCTGCACGAAATCCCCTTCGGCCGCCTGGCCGAGCCAGAAGAGATCGCCTCCGTCCACGCCTTCCTCTGCTCCGGCATGGCCTCCTACATCACCGGCCAGACCATCTTCGTGGATGGAGGGCAGAAGGTTTAGGGGGCACATGCTCCACACCCACATCCCCTACGGCGGTTATTGGTGCACTCCCTTTGTCAAATGGCAGGGGGCGTTCGCCAATCTGCACCCGCTCAAGTTTGCGGCCGAGACGGCGCGGCGGGCGCTGGCAGAGCGCGGCCTGGCGCCGCAGGTCTTCAGCGGCCTCTTTCTGGGCGCGACGGTGCCCAGCCGGGGCGCGTTCTACGCCGCGCCGTGGCTGGCCGGGATGATCGGGGCCGGGGAGATCACCGGGCCAACCATGAGCCAGGCCTGCGCCACCTCTGCCCGCGTGCTGGCCAGCGCCGCCTTCGAGATCGAAAGCGGCGGCGCCGGCCCCCTCCTCTGCCTGACCGCCGACCGCACCTCCAACGGCCCGCACCTCCTCTACCCCAACCCCCTGGCCCCCGGCGCCCGCGGCGAGGCCGAAGATTGGGTGTGGGACAACTTCAACTGCGACCCTTTCGCCGGGCTGAGCATGATTGAGACGGCCGAGAACGTGGCCCGGGCCGCCGGCATCTCCACCGCCGAGCAACACGAGGTGGCCCTGCTGCGCTACCAGCAGTACGAGCAGGCCCTGGCCGACGACGCCGCCTTCCACCGCCGCTACATGGTCACGCCGATCGAGATCAACCCCAGCGGGCGCAAGGTCACGGCCACGGTGCAGGATGACGAGGGCGTCTTCCCCACCACCGCCGCGGGGCTGGCCCGCCTGAAACCAGTGCTGGCCGAGGGAACCGTCACCTACGGCGGCCAGACCTACCCCGCCGATGGCAACGCCGGCCTGATCCTGGCCAGCCGCGAGCAGGCAGCCGAACTGAGCCGGGAGCCGGGGATCGAAATCCGCATCATCGCCTTTGCCGAGGGCCGGGCGCAGAAGGGCTTCATGCCCGCGGCCAATGTCCCCGCCATCCGCCGCGTGCTCGACCGCGCCGGCATCACCCTGGCCGATGTGAAGGCGATCAAGACCCACAACCCCTTTGCCGTCAACGATTGCTACCTCACCCGCGAGCTGGGCATCCCCGCCGCAGCCATGAACAACTACGGCTGCTCGCTGATCTGGGGCCACCCGCAAGCGCCCACGGGCATGCGCCTGCTGATCGAACTGATCGAAGAGCTGGCCCTGCTGGGCGGCGGCTACGGCCTTTTCAGTGGCTGCGCCGCCGGCGACACCGCCGCAGCAGTCGTGATTCGGGTGGACGGATAGGCAGTGGTCAGTGGTCAGTGATCAGTGGTCAGTATTCAGTGTTCAGTATTCAGTATTCAGTGGTCAGTATTCGTATTCAGTTTTCAGTGGTCGGTGGTCGGTAGACTCGAATTTACCGATTTGTCAGTCTAGCACCGATTCTCCGATCGCCCAATAACCAATCCCCAATAACCAATCTCCAATAACCAATAACCAATCTCCAATCTCCAATCTCCAATCCCCATGAAAGCCGCGATTTTCTACGCACCCCACCAACCGCTACAGATCGAGGAGCTGCCTGCGCCGGCGCCGGGGCCGGGGGAGGTGCTGGTCAAGGTGGCGGCCTGCGGGCTGTGCCACACCGACCTCTCCTACATCGACCACGGCGTGCCCACCTTCAAGCAGCCGCCGCTGGTGCTGGGCCACGAGGTCTCCGGGCTGATCGCGGCTGCCGGCGCGGGCGCGGCCTGGCGCGAGGGCGACCGCGTCCTGGTTCCTGCCGTCTACGGCTGCGGCCAGTGCGCGATGTGCCGCACCGGGCGAGAGAACATCTGCGAGCGCATGGTCATGTTCGGCAACAATGTCGATGGCGGCTACGCCGAATACATGCTGGCCCCGGCCAAAGATGTCGTCGCCCTGCCCGCCGAGATCCCCCTGATCGAGGGCGCCATCATCGCCGACGCCGTCACCACCCCCTACCATGCCGTCGTCAACCGCGGCCAGGTCAGGCCGGGGGATAGCGTCGTCGTCTTCGGCTGCGGCGGCGTCGGCATCAACATCGTCCAGATCGCCGCCGCCCTGGGCGCGCAGGTAGTGGCGGTGGACATCGCCGACGAGAAACTGGCCATCGCCCGGCAACTGGGCGCGCAGGCCGTGGTCAACGCCAAAACCGTCGCGCGGGTGGACAAAGAGGTGCGCGCCCTCACCGGCGGCGGCGCCGCCATCGGCTTCGAGGCCATCGGCAACCCGATCACGCAGGAGCAGACCTTTGCCTCTGTGCGCAACGGCGGCCGCTTCGTCATGGTCGGCTACTCACCCAAGCCCATGACCCTCAACTCCGGGCGGGTGATGTACCGGGAGATGGAGTTGATCGGCTCGTTGGGCTGCCGGGCGGTGGATTATCCCCGCGTCCTGGCCCTGGCCAGCAGCGGCAAGATCAAGATCAAAGAACTGGTCACCGCCCGCTTCCCCCTCGATCAGATCAACCAGGCCCTCGACCACGTGCGCGGGGGCGAGGGCATCCGCTCGGTGGTCATGCCATGATCGACTTCCACATCCATATCAGCCATCCCAGCCACCTGCGGCCCTGGGTGAAGGACTGGTACCACCAGAACTTCGAGAAGGACTTTGCCGGGCCATTGCAGGCCAGCGGGCTGGATGTAGATGCCTACGTCGACAGCGTCCTGACGCCGGCAGGCATCCGGGCGCTTTTGCAGGCGACCGGCATCGATTGGGCCGTGGCCCTGGCCGATCCCACCCCCATCACCACCGGCATGACCACCAACGACTACATGGGCGAGTTCTGCCGGCAGGCCAACGCCCTGCCCGACCCCGCACATGGCCCGGCCGGGCGGCTGCTGCCCTGCGCCAGCATCAATCCCTACCTGGAGAACGACCTGGGCGAGGAGTTGGAGCGGCTGGTGCAAGCCTACGGCGTGCGCGTGATCAAGGTCTACCCCGTCTACCAACACCACTACCCCAACGACGCCCGCCTCTACCCCCTCTATGCCAGAGCCGAGGCACTGGGCCTGCCCATGCTGGTGCACACCGGCTCCTCCGTCTTCAAAGGCGCCCGCATCAAATACGGCGACCCCCTGCTGCTGGACGATGTGGCCATCGACTTCCCCCGCCTCACCATCCTCATGGCCCATTGCGGGCGACCTTTCTGGTACGAGCAGGCCTTTTGGATGGCGCGCCGCCACGACAACGTCTACATGGAACTCTCTGGCCTGCCCGCCAAAAACCTGCTGACCACCTTCCCCCGGCTGGAGATGCTGGCCCACAAAGTCATCTACGGCTCCGACTGGCCCGGCAACCCCGACCTGGGACGCAACATCGCCACCATCCAGGCCCTGCCCATCTCCGACGCCAGCAAACAAGCCATTCTCCACGACAACGCCGCCCGCCTTTTAGGTCTCATGACCTGAACCACCCGCCCGCCCGGCAAAGGAGACTGACCCCAGCCCCCATCCCTTACCTCCACCCGATCACTGACCATTGGTTATTGGTTATTGGTTATTGGTTATTGGTTACTGACCACAGTTCACCAATTACCGATTACTACTCACTGATTACTGCTCACTGATTACTGATTACTGATTACTGCTCACTGCTCACTGATTACTGCTCACTGATTACTGATTACTGACCACTGATTACTGCTCACTAATTACTGACCCCTACCCATCCACCGCTGACAGAGGAGAGATGACATGCCCACTCGACATCCTTTTCGTTTCTTGTTCCTGATCGTCTTGCTGGCGCTGGCCGTGGCCGCCTGCTCACGTGTGACGCCTGAACCACCCACCGCCACGCCCGTCCCGCCCACCCAGGCCCCCGCGGCCACCTCCGCGCCTGCGCCAAGCCCCACCCCTGCCGGTCCCGCGCAGGGCGACCCTTACAAGATCGGCATCTTTTTCTCCATCACCGGCCCTGGCTCCTCGCTCGGCGTCCCCGAACGCGATACAGCGCAGATGGTGATCGAGCAGGTCAATGCCGCCGGCGGCATCGAAGGCCCCGACGGCAAGCTGCACCTGCTGGAGGCCACGATCGAGGACGACCAGTCTGACCCGAACGAGGGCGTGCTGATCGTCAAGCGACAGATCGAAGCTGGCGTGCCCGTCATCGTCGGCGGCACCACCAGCGGCGTCAGCATGGCCGTGATCGACACCCTCACCGAGGCCCAGGTGCCCTTCATCTCCAACGCCTCCGCCGGCTCCATCATCCTCCCCGTCGCCGAACGCCACTGGATCTTCAAGACCCCGCAGCAGAACGTGCCCGTGGCCCAGGTGCAGATGGAGTGGGCCAAGGCCCGCGGCATCACCAAAGTCGCCTCCTTCGGCGTCAACAACGGCTTCGGCGCCGACTCCATGGCCGCCCTCAAGAGCGTCGCCCCGGACGCTGGCGTCGAGATCGTCTGGGAAGGCACCTTCGAGCCGGGCGACACCGACTTCACCGCCCAACTGACGCAGATCGCCGGCTCTGGCGCCGAGGCCCTGATCGTCCACGCCACCCCTGGCGAGGGCGCCCCCCTCACCGTCCAGTTCCGCGACCTGGGCCTGAACGTGCCCATCGTCCACAACCACGGCATCGGCAACCAGGCCTTCATCGACCTGGCCGGCGAGGCGGCCGAGGGCGTGCTCTTCCCCATCGGCAAGCTGCTGGTGGCAGATGACCTGCCCGCCACCGACCCACAGAAGGGTGTGCTGACGCAATATGTCACTGATTACGCTGGCTTCACCGGCGGCTCCAAACCCAGCACCTTCGGCGGCCACGCCTGGGACGCCATGCAGATGACGATCATGGCCCTGCAAGCCGTCGGCCCCGACCCCGCCGCCATCCGCGACTATCTGGAAGGCATCCAGAACTTCGCCGGCATCTCCGGCATCTTCAACATGTCGGACCAGGATCACAACGGCATCGGCAAGGAATCGCTGGTGATGGTCGAGATCAAAGACGGCGGCTGGGAGTACGTCCCCCCGGCCCTGTACAAGGATGCCCCCACCACGGGCTTGCGCGAGGTGGGCGACCCTTACAAGATCGGCGTCTTCTTCTCCATCACCGGCCCTGGCTCCTCGCTCGGCGTCCCCGAACGCGACACCGCCCAGATGGTGATCGAGCAGGTGAACGCTCGCGGCGGCTTGCTCGGCCCGGATGGCAAACTGCACCCGATCGAGGCCACAATCGAGGACGACCAGTCTGACCCGAACGAGGGCGTGCTGATCGTCAAACGGCAGCTCGAGGCTGGCGTGCCCGTCATCGTCGGCGGCACCACCAGCGGCGTCAGCATGGCCGTGATCGACACCCTCACCGAGGCCCAGGTGCCCTTCATCTCCAACGCCTCCGCCGGCTCCATCATCCTCCCCGTCGCCGAACGCCACTGGATCTTCAAGACCCCGCAGCAGAACGTGCCCGTGGCCCAGGTGCAGATGGAGTGGGCCAAGGCCCGCGGCATCACCAAAGTCGCCTCCTTCGGCGTCAACAACGGCTTCGGCGCCGACTCCATGGCCGCCCTCAAGAGCGTCGCCCCGGACGCTGGCGTCGAGATCGTCTGGGAAGGCACCTTCGAGCCGGGCGACACCGACTTCACCGCCCAACTGACGCAGATCGCCGGCTCTGGCGCCGAGGCCCTGATCGTCCACGCCACCCCTGGCGAGGGCGCCCCCCTCACCGTCCAGTTCCGCGACCTAGGGCTGAACGTGCCCATCGTCCACAACCACGGCATCGGCAACCAGGCCTTCATCGACCTGGCCGGCGAGGCGGCCGAGGGCGTGCTCTTCCCCATTGGCAAGCTACTGGTGGCCAATGGCCTGCCCGACACCGACCCGCAGAAGGCCACCCTGCTGCGCTACATCGACCAGTACGGCGCCTTCACCGGCGGCTCCAAGCCCAGCACCTTCGGCGGCCACGCCTGGGACGCCATGCAGATGGTCTTCTCGGCCCTCCAGGCCGTCGGCCCCGACTCCGCCGCCATCCGCGACTACCTGGAAAGCATCCAGAACTTCGCCGGCATCTCTGGCATCTTCAACATGTCGGACCAGGATCACAACGGTATCGGCAAGGAATCGCTGGTGATGGTGCAGATCAAAGACGGCGGCTGGACCTACGTCGCGCCGGAAACCTACGCGAACACGCCGTAAGTTAGTGTTCCGTGTTCCGTGTTCCGTAGTCAGTGTTCGGCGTTCAGTAGTCGGTTGACTTCAGGTGCGACGCACTTCGAGAAGTGCGTCGCACCTCCCCCTCATACCAATGACCCTTCAGGCTCAGTTCCTCCAATTCCTGCTTGCCGGCGTGACGGTGGGCAGCATCTACGCGCTGATCGCGTTGGGCTTTGTCACCATCTACAACGTGACCGGCATCATCAACTTCGCCCAGGGCGAATTCGCCGTCTATGGCGCCTTTCTGGCCATCACCGTCTTCCAGAAGACGCGGCTGCTCAGCAACAACTTCGAGGTGGCGCTGCTGTGGCCGCTGCCCCTGGCCGCCCTCTTTGGCGTGGTCATGACCACCCTGCTGGGCATGTTGCTGTATCGGGTGTGCATCCAACCGGCGCGGCGGGCCTCGATCCTGAGCATGATCATCATCACCATCGGCGCCGCCTTCGTCCTGCGCGGGGTGGCGCTGCTGCTGTGGGGCACCGACCCTTACCGCCTCCCGGTCTTCAGCAAAGGCCCGCCCTTCCGGCTCTTCGACACCATCCTCACCCGGCAGAGCGTGTGGGTGATCGCGGTCACAGCGGTGTTGCTGGTGATCATCTACTGGTTCTTCAACCACACCTACACCGGCCGCACCCTGCGCGCCTGCGCCGACAACCCCAAAGCCGCCCGGTTGATGGGCATCGACCCGCAGCGCATGAGCATGCTGGCCTTCGCCATCAGCGCCGCCATGACCGCAGTCGCCGGCGTCGTCATCGTCCCCTCCACCTTCATGACCTACGACCGGGGCCTGAGCCTGGGGCTGAAGGGCTTCGTGGCAGCGATCATGGGCGGCATGTCCAACCCGGCGGGAGCGGTGTTGGGCGGCGTGTTGCTGGGGGTGCTAGAGGCCTTCGGGGCCGGCTATCTCTCCTCTGGCTACAAAGACGCCATCGCCTTCATCGTTCTCTTCATCGTCCTCGCCGTGCGACTGGGCGGCCTGTGGCGAGGGCGGGCGGCAGCGACGGAGCGCGCCGGCCTATGAACACCCTTCGTCGCTCCCCCAACCTGGTCGCCCTCCTGGCTCTGGCCGTGGTCGTGGCCCTGACGCCGGCGCTGGTCGAGAACAACTACCTCCTCACCGTGCTGATCCTGGTCGGTGAGTTCGCCATGATCACCATCGGCCTCTCGTTGCTCATGGGCTATGCCGGGCAGATCTCGTTGGGCCAGGCCACCTTTGCCGGCATCGGCGCCTACGCCGTCGCCATCCTCACCACCCGCTTTGGCCTTTCGCCCTGGCTGGCGCTGGCCGCGGGCGTGTTGCTGGCCGCGGGCGTGGCCTGGCTCGTGGGCCGGCTGATCTTCCGCCTGAGCGGGCACTACCTGGCCATGGCCACCGTGGGCATGAACATCATCCTCGTCCTCATCCTGACCCAGGAAGGCGAGTGGACGGGTGGGCCTTCCGGCTTCCGCGGCGTCCCCCATCTCGCGCTCGGCAGCCTGACCCTCAAGAGCGACGTCCAAAACTACTATTTGATCTGGTTTTTCACCTTGCTCGTGATCGCCCTTTCGCTCAACATCGTCAACTCGCGGGTGGGGCGAGCGATGCGGGCCTTGCACGGCAGCGAGGTCGCGGCCGAGACGCTCGGCATCGACACCAATCGCTTCAAATTGCAGGTCTTTGCCCTCAGCGCCGCCTTCGGCGCCCTGGCTGGCGGGCTGCACGCCTCCTATCTGGGCTTCATCAGCCCCTCCAGCTACACCATCGGCGTCAGCATCGAGGTGGTGGTGATGGCGGTGGTGGGCGGGCTGGCCAGCATCTGGGGGGCGGTGTTCGGCGCCGGCGCCGTCCTGGCCATCGAACAGTGGCTGCGCACCGCCATCCGCGAGATCATCCCCAACGCCTCCGGCGAACACGAGATCATCGCCTTCGGCCTGATTCTGATCCTGATCATGATCTTCGCACCCGAAGGATTGGTCACGGCCCTGGCCAACGCCATCCGGTCGCGAGCGCCCCGCCGCTGGCGCCGGCCCGGCTTGCAGCCCCAGCCCGACCAGACACAGCCGGCAGGAGGTTGACCATGCCCGCCATGTACCAGCCCGACCTGGAAACCTTGCCCCGCCCGGCCCTGCTCGATCGGCAATGGCAGCGCTTGCAGCACACCCTGGCCCACATCGCCGCCGGCAACCCGGCCTACGCCCGCCGCTTCCACGACTGCGGCCCCCTCGCCAGCCTGGCCGACATCCGCCGCCTGCCCTTCATGAGCAAGGCCGACCTGCGCGAAGCCTACCCCTTCCAACTGGCCTGCGTGCCCCAAACCGAGATGGTGCGCATGCAGATGAGTTCCGGCACCACCGGCATCCCGATCATCTGCCCGCACACGGCCAACGACGTGCGGCAGTGGGGCGAGATCTCGGCCCGCTGTCTGACTGCAGCCGGGGTGGGGCGGGAGGATGTGATCCAGATCACGCCCTCTTTTGGCCTCTTCAACGGCGGCTTTGGCTTCCACTACGGCGCCAGCGCCCTGGAGACGATGATCATCCCCATCGGCGCCGGCCGCACCAGCCTGCAACTGCAATTCCTGCGCGATCTGGGCGTCACCGCCCTGGCCGCCGTCGCCAGCTATCCCTTGCGCTTGATGGAGGTGGCGGCAGAAGAAGGCTTCGACTTCCACCGCCAGACGCGGCTGCGCGTGGGCATCTTCGGGGCCGAGGTGTGGAGCGACGAACTGCGCCGCCGCGTGGAAGAGACGATGGGCATCGAGACCTTCGACATCATCGGCATGACCGAAACCGGGGGCGTGGGCATGGGCATCGATTGCCCGGCCCACAGCGGCATCCACGTCTGGGAAGACCACTATCTGGTCGAGATCATCGACCCGGAGACGGGCGAAGCGGTGGCCGATGGCGACTGGGGCGAGATGGTGGTCACTACCCTCACCCGCGAGGCCCTGCCCCTGATCCGCTTCCGCACCCGCGACATCACCCGCGTCCTCACGCGCGACGCCTGCACCTGCGGACGCACCGGGCTGCGCCTGGACCGCATCGCCTACCGCAGCGATGACATGCTCAAGACCAAGGGCATCAATTTCTATCCCAAACAGGTGGAGACCATCCTGCTGGAGCACGACCAGGTGGCCAACGACTATCAGATTCATCTGCAACGGGTGGCGGGCAAGGATGAAGTCCGCATCCTGGTGGAATCGCCGCTGGCGGCGGAGGCGGCAGCCAGCCGGGCGTTGGCCCGCCGGCTGAGCGACAAACTCCACGACCGTCTGGGCCTGCGGGCGCAGATCGAACTCGTGCCCGTGGGCAGCATCGAGCGGCTGCCCGGCAAGGCGGTGCGGGTGATCGACCGGAGGAATGCGGCATGAGCGACGCCCCCCTGCTGCGCGCCAGCCGGCTGTTCAAGCGCTTTGGCGGCGTCATGGCCGTCAACGATGTCAGCTTCGATGTCCTGCCGGGGCAGATTCTGGCCCTGATCGGGCCGAACGGCGCCGGCAAGACCACCACCTTCAACCTCATCTCCGGCACCCACAGCCCGGATCGGGGCGAGGTGCTGTTCGGAGAGCGGCGCATCTCTGGCCTGCGCCCCAGCCAGATCGCCCAGCACGGCCTGGCCCGCACCTTCCAGAACTTGCAGATCTTCGGCAACATGACCGTGCTGGAAAACGTGATGGTGGGTTGCCATCTGCAGGGCAAGACCGGGTTCGCGGCGGCGGCGTTGCGGCTGCCCAGGGCCGGGGCCGAAGAAAAACGAATCCGCGGCCAGGCGATGGCCTATCTCGCCCAGACGGGGCTGGCCGAACGAGCGCACCACCCGGCCGCCTCGCTGCCTTTCGGCCAGCAGCGGCTGGTGGAGATCGCCCGCGCCCTGGCCGTGCAGCCCAAACTGCTGCTGCTGGATGAGCCGGCCGCCGGGCTGAACCGCACCGAGACCGAGGAACTCGACCGCCTGATCCTGCGCATCCGCAACCAGGGCATCTCGGTGCTGCTGGTCGAGCACGATATGAATCTGGTGATGGCTATCGCCGACCAGGTGGTGGTGTTGCACTACGGCAGCAAGATCGCCGAAGGCGCGCCGGCGCAGGTGCAGGCCAACCCAGAAGTGATCGCGGCCTACCTGGGCGATGACTGGGCCGCGCCTCTGCCCACACGGCGGGAGGATGCCAATGCTTGAGATCAAGAATGTTTCCACCTCGTATGGCCATGTCGAAGCCCTGCGCGAGGTCTCGATGGTGGCGAAAGAGGGCGAGATCGTCTCGCTGATCGGCGCCAACGGCGCCGGCAAGACCACCCTGCTCAACACCATCTCCGGCATGACGCCGGCCCGCAGCGGCCAGATCCTGCTCAAGGGCGCCGACATCACCCGGCTCAGCCCAGAGAAGATCGTCAACCTGGGCGTCTGCCAGGTGCCGGAGCGACGGCAGGTGTTCGCCACCCTGAGCGTGCGCGACAATCTGACTCTGGGCGCGTACACCCGTATGCGCGGGCGGGGTGAGCCGCCGATCAGGGATCGCAAGACCCTGGCCCTGGACATCGAGACGATTTACGCCATGTTCCCCATCCTCAAGCAGCGGGAGAAGCAGTTGGCGGGCACGCTTTCGGGCGGCGAGCAGCAGATGCTGGCCATCGGTCGCAGCCTGATGGGCCGGCCCAAGGTCTTGCTGCTGGATGAGCCGTCGCTGGGCCTGGCCCCGCTGATCGTGCGCGACATCTTCGAGATCATCAACTGCCTGCGCGAGATCGACACCATCATCCTGCTGGTCGAGCAGAACGCCCGCGCCGCCCTGCGCGTGGCCGACCGCGCTTATGTGCTCGAAACCGGGCGCATCGTCATGGCCGGCCCCGCCGCCGACCTCGCCGCCGACCCCGCCATCCAACAGGCCTATTTGGGCAGGCAGGGGAAGTAGGTCAGTGGTCAGTAGTCAGTAGGTCAGTAGTCAGTAGGTCAGTATTCAGTGGTCAGTGGCCAGTAGTCAGGTCACGCAACACGCAACACGCAACACGGAACACGGAACAAAAAGGAGCACACTCACATGAAAGACACCCTTGCACCCGGCTTGACGAGCACGGTGCGCTATGAGATCGACGAACGCCGCGTGATCGGCTTCATGGGCGACGAAGGCCGGGTGTATGCCACGCCCGAGCTGGTGCGCGACATCGAGAACACCTGCCGCAACCTCCTCCTGCCCCACCTGGACGCCGGCGAGGATTCGGTCGGCATCCGCGTGGAATTGGATCACACCGCGGCCACGCCCTTTGGCATGTGGGTGGAGATCACGGCCACGCTGACGGCGCTGGACGGCCGCCGCGCCCAATTCGAGATCGTCGCCCACGACCCGGTGGAGCCGGTGGCCCGCGCCGCCCACGCCCGCTTCATCGTCGATGTCAACAAGACCCTGGCAAGGTTGAAGAAGAAGGTAGAGCGGTAGATTGGTTAGTGGTTAGTGGTTAGTGGTTATTCGTGGTGCGTGTTGCGTGTTGCGTGTTGCATGTTGCATGTTACGTTTTCACGCATCACGTTTCACGCCTCACGTTTCAACATCAAGGATGAGCGATGTGAACGCAAAAACAGCACAAATACAATCGATCCCCACGTATTGCTACCAATGCGTGGCCGGGCCGGACTTGCTGACGGTGCAGGTGAAGAATGGCGTGGCCACCATGGTCGAGCCGAATTTCGCCGCCGCCGATGTCCACCCCGGCGGCGGCACGGTCTGCGTCAAGGCCTACGGCCTGGTGCAGAAGGTCTACAATCCCCACCGGATTCTGACCCCGCTGAAACGCACCAACCCCAAAAAAGGCCGCGACGAAGACCCCGCTTTCGTCCCCATCTCCTGGGATGAGGCCCTGGACACGGTCGCGAACAAGCTCAAGGAAATCCGGGGCAAGGGCCTGGTGGATGAATCGGGCTACCCGCGTGTGGCGGTCAGTCTGGGCGGCGCCGGCATCGCCCCGCACTACATGGGCACCTTCTCCGCCTTCCTGTCCGCCTGGCGCGGGCCGATTGACATGAGCTTCGGCAGCGGCCAGGGCGTCAAGTGCTATCACTCCGAGCACCTCTACGGCGAGCTGTGGCACCGCGCCTTCACCGTCTGCTCCGACACCCCGCTCACGAACTACGTCGTCTCTTTCGGCGCCAACCTGGAGGCTTCCGGCGGCGTGTGTGGGGTCTGGCGCCACGCCGAGGCGCGGGCGCGGGGCATGAAGCGGGTGCAGATCGAGCCGCACCTGTCGGTCACGGGCGGGTGCTCGGCGGAATGGGTGCCGATCAAACCCAAAACCGACGCCGCCTTCCTGCACGGCATGATCCACGTCCTGCTCTTCGAAACCGCGCCTGAATTGCTGGATGTGCCCTTCCTCAAGCAGATGACCAGCTGCCCCTATCTGGTAGCGCCCAACGGCTTCTACCTGCGCGACCCGGAGACCCACAAACCCCTGCTCTGGGACAACCACCAGGGCAAAGCCGTGCCCTGGGACACGCCCGACACCGACCCGGCGCTGGCAGGGACGTTCACCGTCAGCGGCATCGAGATCGGCGCCGACGACGAAACCTGGAGCCACGAAGCCGTCGCCTGCCCAACCGCCTTCGAAAAATTGCTGGCATTCGAGACGCCGCACACCCCAGAATGGGCCGCCGCCATCTGCGACGTTCCGGCAGACACCATCCGCCGCGTCGCCCACGAATTCTTGGAGCACGCCGAAGTCGGCAAGACGATCGAGATCGAAGGTCGCGTCCTGCCCTTCCGCCCGGTGGCCGTCGTCCTGGGCAAAACGGTCAGCAATGGCTGGGGCGGGTACGACTGCGCCTGGGGACGCACCCTCCTGGCCTGCCTGGTCGGGGGCCTGGATGTGCCGGGCGGGCTGGTGGGGACGGCCGTGCGTCTCAACCGCCCGGCCCGCGACCGCCAGGGCAGCGTGGCGCCCAACCCGGATGGATTCATGGAATATCCCTGGAACCCCACCGACCGGGTCAACTGGATGGCCAGGCCAAGCGTCCGCCACGCCCACAGCACCCTGGTGCCCCTGGCGGCCGATTCGCCCTGGAGCCAGGCTCTGGGGCCGACGCACCTGGCCTGGATGCAGCAACGAGAGAAATTCGCCCACTGGCCCGACCCCACCGTGCCCGACATCTGGTTCGTGTACCGCACCAACCCCGCCATCTCCTTCTGGGACACGCCCAACGTCACCGCCACCATGGCGACCTTCCCCTTTGTGGTTGCCTTTGCCTACACGATGGACGAAACCAACTGGATGGCCGACGTGATCCTGCCCGAAGCCACCGACCTGGAAAGCCTCCAGCTCATGCGCATCGGGGGCACGAAATACATGGAGCAATTCTGGGATCACCAGGGATTTGCGCTGCGCCAACCGGTGGTGGAGAAGCAAGGCGACACCCGCGACTTCACCTGGATCTCCACCGAACTGGCGCGGCGCTGCGGTTTGCTGGAGAACTACAACAAAGCCATCAACCGCGGCGCGGCGGGGCCGATGCTCAAGGGCGACAACTACGATTTCAGCCTGGATCCCTCCCAGGCGCACTCGGTCGAGGCGATCTGGGATGCGGTCTGCCGCGGGGCCAGCGCCGAACTGAGCGACGGCGAGGAAACCGATGGCCTGGACTGGTACAAGGAGCACGGCTTCAAAGTCCGGCCCTATTCCCGCCTGAAATGGTATCTGTACCCCACCCTGGTGGACATGGGCTTGCGCTATGAACTGCCCTACCAGGAGCGCCTGTACCGCAAGGGCAAGGAATTGGGCAACCGCCTGCACGAACGGGGCATCGATTGGTGGGATACGCAGTTGACCGAATACGACCCCCTGCCCACCTGGCACAACTTCCCGGAGATGATCCGGCAAGGGATTGCCAAACACTATGGCGGCAATGACGCCGACGGGGGCAATGGCGCCTCCTACCCCTTCTGGCTGGTGACAGCCCGGAGCATGCAATACTCGTGGGGGAGCAACGTCGGCATCCAGATCATGAAAGAAGTGGCCGAGAACATCAAGGGACACAACGGCGTGGTCATCAACACCGGCAAGGCCAGGGAGTTGGGCATCGAGGAGGGCGACCTGATCGAAGTGCGCTCGGCCGTGCGGGCGACGCGCGGGCACGCGGTGCTGCGGCAGGGCATCCGCCCCGACACCCTGCTGATGATGGGGCAGTTCGATCACTGGGTGACGCCTTATGCCAAGGATTTCGAGATGCCCAGCATCAACACCATCGCCCCCATGCTGCTGGAGTTGACCGACGCTACCGGCTCTGGCGCCGATGTCGTGCCTGTGGCCATCAAGAAGCTAGGAGGTGGGCGATGACCCGTTACATCATGATCGCAGACCTGCGCCGCTGCGTGGGCTGCCAGACCTGCACCGCTGCCTGCCGGCAAATGAACGGCACCCCACCCGGCGTGCAGTGGCGCTCGGTGCTCGACCTGGAATCGGGCGAGTTCCCCGATGTGCGGCGCACTTTCATCCCGGTCGGCTGCCAGCACTGCTCCTACCCGCCCTGCATGGTCGTCTGCCCCACCACCGCCACCCGCCAGCGCGCCGATGGCCTGGTCACGATCAACTACGATCTGTGCATCGGCTGCGGTTATTGCATCGTCGCCTGCCCCTACCAGGCCCGCTTCAAGTATTACAAGCCCAGCTATGCCTACGGCGCGCCGCTCGACAATGAGCTGGCGCTGCGCGACGCCAGTCGGGATGGCGTGGCCACCAAGTGCACCTTCTGCATCGACCGCATCGACGCCGGCATCGACGCCGGGCTGACCCCGGGCGTGGATCCGGAGGCGACGCCGGCCTGCGTCAACTCCTGCATCGCCTTCGCCCTCCATTTCGGCGATATCGAAGACCCGGAGAGCAATGTGTCGGTGCTGCTGCGCCAGAACGAATCCTTCCAGATGCACGCCGAACTGGGCGCCGACCCCGGTTTCTATTACCTGTGGGATCGGGCGGCGGCGCCAGGAGGCGAGGAATGAACCCTGGACCCACCCACCAATCACCGTGGGACTGGCGCGCCGCCATGCAGTTCATCTGCGGCGGGGCCGGCGCCGGTTTGCTGCTGTTTACCGCCCTGAGCAGCCTGGGCGACCCGGCCTGGCTGCGACGCGGGGGGCTGTTGGCCGGGTTGCTGGCCCTGGTCTTCGTCGGCCTGGGGCTGTTCTTCGTCTGGATCAAGTTGGGCCGGCGCTTGCGGGCGGCGTACGTCATCCTCAACCCGCGCACCTCGTGGATGTCGCGCGAGGCGCTGTTTGCGGGCGGGATGGGGGCGCTGACCCTGGCCGGACTGGTCGTGCAATCGCCCCCCCTGACCCTGGCCGCGGCGCTCTTCGGCCTGGGCTATCTCTTCTCGCAGGCGCAGATGTTCCAGACCTCGCGCGGCATCCCGGCCTGGCGGCAGCCGGCGATCACGCCCCTGTTCTTCCTCACCGGCCTGGCCGAGGGCGGGGGGCTGTTCGCGCTCGTGGCCCTGATCTTCGGCGGCGCCGCGGCATGGACGACCGCGGCCCTGTTGCTGCTGGTGGCGGCGCGCTGGCTGGCCTGGGCCCGCTACTTCCAGCAGATCGCGGCCCCCGGCGCCGTGCCTGTCCGCAGCCTGGAGATCCTGTCCGCAACCCGCCGGCTGTTTGTCTCTGGCGGCCACATCGCTCCCGCCCTCCTGCTGTTGCTCGCCCTGGCCGCCCAGGCGGCGCTGCCGGTGGCGGCGGCGCTGCTGGCGGCCCTGGCCGGGCTGCTGATGATCGCCAGCGGCTGGTATTTCAAATTCAACCTGATCACCCGCGCCGCCTTCAACCAGGGCTTCGCCCTCACCCGCACCCCCGCCCGCGCCCCCGGCCACGCCGGCGGCCCGGTCAAGCCGGGGTGGTAGCTGACCACCATGGCCACCCTCATCCCCACCAAAGGCATGGAACGCTCGTTCGCCGAGGATGTGCACAAGCTCAGGCTCGGCGAGGGCGAGGTGTTCCATGGCGAAGTCATCCTGGCCCTGACCAAGGCCCTGCTGCAAGCGGGCGTGGCCTATGTGGGCGGCTACCCCGGCGCGCCCATCTCTCACCTGATGGATGTGCTGGCCGACGCCCGCCAGGAAGTGTTGGAGCCGATGGGGGTGCAGTTCGAGTCCTCGGCCAACGAGGCGGGGGCCGCGGCCCTGCTGGCCGCGTCGATCCACTATCCCCTGCGCGGGGCCGTGACCTGGAAATCGGTCGTGGGCACCAACGTCGCCTCCGACGCGCTCTCCAACCTGGCCTCGGCCGGCGTCACTGGCGGCGCCGTCATCCTGGTGGGGGAGGATTACGGGGCCGGGGCCAGCGTGCTGCAAGAACGCACCCACGCCCTCGCCCTCAAATCCTCCATCCCCCTCATCGACCCCCGCTACGACATGCCCACGCTGGTGGCGCTGACCGAGCAGGCTTTCGACCTCTCCGAAGCCTGCCATCTGCCGGTCATCCTGTCGCTGCGCATCCGCGCCATCCACATGACCGGCTCGTTCGTGTGCAAAGATAACCGCACGCCGCCCTACAGCGCTCGCCATCCCTTCCCGCAGCCGCGGCGCGACTACGGCCGCATCGTCCTGCCCCCCTCCACCTACACGCACGAGCGAGAGAAGTTCGACCAGCGCCTGCCCGCGGCCCGGCGTTTCATCCTCGAACACGAGCTGAACGAGCATTTCCCCGGCGAGGGCGGCCGCTTCGGCATCATCATGCAGGGCGGGCAGTACAACACCGTGCTGCGCGGGCTGCGCTTGTTGGGCCAGGCCGACGCCTTCGGCCACACCGGCATCCCCCTGCTGGTGCTCAACGTCATCCACCCGCTGATCCCGGAGCAGATCGAGACCTTTCTGGCCGGCAAAGAGCAGGTGCTGATCGTGGAGGAGGGGAACCCGGCCTTCATCGAGCAGCAGGTGGCCGCCATCGCCCAGCGGGCGGGGTGGCGGGGCCGGGTGTGGGGCAAGGATGACCCGCCCGGCGGCGGCGTGCTGCCCATGGCCGGCGAATACACCGCCGATGTGGTGCGGGCCGGGCTGGCCGCCTGGCTGGGCGAGATGGGCAACCGCCAGGCCGAGCAGCGGCAGGCCGCCATCCGCCAGCAGACGGAGCACGCCCGCAGCCTAGCAGCCCGGCCCATGCCCCCGCGCCCGCCCGGTTTCTGCACCGGCTGCCCAGAGCGCCCCCTGTTTGCCGCTCTGAAGCTGATCCAGCAGGAGCGGGGGCCGCTGCACATTGCCATGGACATCGGCTGCAACACCTTCGCCACCCTGCCGCCCTTCGATCTGGGCAGCACCGTGTTGGGCTATGGCCTCAGCCTGGCCAGCGGCGGGGCCGTGGGGCCGGCCCTGGGCCAACCGACGGTGGTGGTGATGGGCGATGGCGGCTTCTGGCACAATGGCTTGATCACGGGCGCGGCCAACGCCCAGTGGAACGGCCACGACGCCGTGCTGATCCTGATCGAAAATGGCTACGCCTCGGCCACCGGCCAGCAGCACATCCCCTCCACCGGCTCCACGCCCTGGGGGACGCCAGTGCAGGTGTCGATCGAGGAGACGCTGCGCGGGATGGGTGTGCGCTGGATCAAGCGGGTGAATGCCTATGATGTGGCCGCGGCCCGCGCCCTGCTGGAGGAGGCCCTGGATGCCCGCGGCCCGCACCTGCGCGTGGTGATCAGCGACCAGGAGTGCATGTTGGCCCGCCAGCGCCGCGAGCGCGCGGCCCGCGCCGCGGACGAAAAGCCGGGCAGGCCCGTACCGCAGGCCCGTTTCGGCGTGGATGAGGAGGTCTGCACCGGCGACCACGCCTGCATGCGGCTGAGCGGCTGCCCCTCGCTGACCCTGCGCCGCGGCGCCGACCCGCTCAAAGACGGCCCCACTGCCTTTGTGGATGCCAATTGCCTGGATTGCGGCCTCTGCGGGTCGGTGGCGATGGCGAACCGGCTGTGCCCCTCCTTCTACCGCGCCGAAGTCGTACGCAACCCCTCTCCCTGGCGGCGGCTGCGGGCCAATGTGGGCCAACGCTTGCTGGGGTGGATGGGCGGATAGGTCAGTATTCAGTGTTCAGTGTTCAGTGTTCAGTATTCAGTGTTCAGTGTTCAGTGTTCAGTGTTCAGTATTCAGTGTTCAGTGTTTAGTGCTCAGTGTTCAGTGTTCAGTATTCAGTTTTCAGCGGTAGGAGGATGTTATGGGCCAGTTGCCGTATGTTGAGAGTTATCGAGATTTGCAGGCATATCGGAAGGCCCAGGAGCTTGCACGCGAGATATTTCGCTTGACCAAGACGTTTCCAAAGGAAGAAACCTATTCGTTGACCAGTCAAATTCGTCGTTCATCCCGCTCGATTGGCGCACAGATTGCCGAAGCATGGGCAAAACGATCCTATGAACGACATTTCACGGCAAAACTCAGCGATGCCGACGGCGAACAACAAGAGACACAGCACTGGATCGAGACAGCATTTGATTGCGAATATATCACCAACACCGAAAAGGCTATGTTACTCAACCGTTGCGAAGAAATCGGACGAATCCTCGGCGGCATGATCGCCAAATCCCACCTCTTCTGCTCCCCCAACCAATCCCTGCGCGAAGAACAAGCCATCTACTTTGTCGAGGGAGAGGTTGATTGAGTATTCAGTATTCAGTATTCAGTATTCAGTATTCAGTTTTCAGTATTCAGTGTTCAGTTTTCAGTGTTCAGTATTCAGTGTTCAGTTTTCAGTGTTCAGTTTTCACGCAAGTTTTCGTAAATGGGTAGAAAAAATTCATAATCACAATCTAATAATACCGTTTTCTGACCAAAGAAATACAAATCTTGAACCATTAATTACCCATCATCTATCACTGACCACTGACCACTGACCACTGACCACTGATTACTGACCACTGATTACTGACCACTGATTACTGACCACTGATTACTGACCACTGATTACTGACCACTGATTACTGACCACTGATTACTGACCACTGATTACTGACCACTGATTACTGACCACTGATTACTGACCACTGACCACTGACCACTGATTACTGACCACTGATTACTGACCACTGACCACTGATTACTGACCACTGATTACTGACCACTGACCACTGCCATGGACCGTCCCATCTCACTCCTCCTCGCCGCACTCGGCGGCCAGGGCGGGGGCGTACTCACCGCCTGGCTGATGGAAGCCGCGCGGCTGGCGGGCTATCCGGCGCAGTCCACCTCCATTCCTGGCGTGGCCCAGCGCACCGGCGCCACCACCTACTATTTCGAGCTTTTCCCCGACCCCAACCCGCCGGGCCGGCCCATCTTCAGCCTCTTCCCCAGCGCCAGCGAGGTGGATGTGGTGGCGGCGCTGGAGCCAACCGAGGCGGGACGCGCCCTGCAAGAGGGCTATGTCACCGCCGCCACCACCGTGGTGACCAGCACGCAGCGGGTGTACAGCGTGGCCGAAAAAGTGGTGGCGGGGGATGGCCGCCTGCCGGCGGCGCCGGTGGTGCAGGCATTGGCGCAGGCCGCGGGCCGGCTGGTGCAGGTGCAGTTGCCGCCGAATGGTCAGGCCAACGCCTACTTCTTCGGCGCCCTGATCGGCAGCCGCGCCCTGCCTTTCTCACCCGCGGATGGCCGCGGGGCCATCGAGAACCTGGGCCTGGCCGTGGCTGTGAACCTGGCCGGGTTCGAGGCGGGAGTGGCCGCGGCCAGCCACCAGGCAGCGCCGGCAGCGCCGGAGCTCCCGCCCGCTGGCCAGGTCTCGCCCATCTTCCTGACCGAGGAGACGGCGCCGGTCGAGATGCCCGCGCCCCCCGGCTTCGAGCCGGAACTGGCGGCCCTGCCCGCGGCCCTGCGCGGTCTGGTTGGCCACGGCCTGGCCCGGCTGGTGGATTACCAGGACGCGGCCTACGCCCGCCGCTTTCTTGCCCGCCTCGGCCCCATCCTCGCCGCGGACGAGGCGCACCCCGGCCATCGCCTCAGCGCCGAGGTCGCCCGCCGGCTGGCAGCCTGGATGAGCCACGAAGACATCGCCCGCGTGGCGCAACTAAAGACGCGCCGCGAGCGGCTGGCCCGCATCCGCCAGGAGGTGGGCGCGCGGGCGGGCGAGCCGGTGCAGGTGACCGATTTCCTCAGCCCCGGCTGGGAGGAGGTGGGGGGCGTGCTGCCGGCCGGGCTGTACACCTTCCTGGGCCGGCTGCTGGGTCAGAAGGGTCGGGCCGCGTTCGACGGTCATCTGCGCTGGCCCACCTCCTCGCCCTGGGGCTTCGCCGCCATGAAAGGCCTGGCCGGGCTGCGACGGCTGCGCCCGCGCACCCTGGCCTTTGCCCAGGAGCAGGCCGCCATCGAGACCTGGCTGCAGGCAGTGGCGGCAGCGGCGGCGGTGGATTACGACCTCGCCTGCCAGACGGCGGAGTTGGCCGTCTGGGCGCGCGGCTATGGCGACGTGCGGGCGCGTGGCCGCGACTGCCTGGCCCGCGTCTTCGCCGACTGGCCGCAGAAACTGCACACCGATCCCCAGGCCGCTGCCGCCGCCGTCCGCGCCTCTCTCCACGCCGCCCGGCACGAGCCGGATCGGGCGTGTGGCCAGTAGTCAGTGGTCAGTGGTCAGTGTTCAGTAGTCAGTGGTCAGTAGTCAGTAGTCTACGGTAAGCACTCGTTCGTATGTTTGCAGCAAAAAGATTTTGCTCATAAATAATTCGATTATTAATCAATAATCAACGATCATCTTCCAATTATCAACTCCCACACTCCAACATCTGTCATACACTGAACACTGATAACTAATTACTAATTGCTAATTACTAATTACTAATTACTGACCACTAATCACCACACACCCAAGGAGGCCCCGCACATGCCGATGTGGAACCCAGAGGCGGAGAGTATGCCCCGCCCGCAACTGCAACAACTGCAAAGCGAACGGCTGGTCAAGATCGTGGCCTACGCCTACGCCCGCCAGCCCTACTACCGGCGGAAGATGGACGAAGCCGGCCTCAAACCGGAGGACATCCGCGGGCTGGAAGACCTGCCCAAACTGCCCTTCACCACCAAGCAAGACCTGCGCGATGTCTACCCCTTCGGCAATTTCTGCATCCCCATCGACGACGTCGTGCGCGTCCACGCCTCCAGCGGCACCACCGGCAAGCCCACCGTCGGCGGCTACTCGGAGAACGACCTGGACCTGTGGACCGAAGTCATGGCCCGCACCGTCGTCTCCTGCGGGGTGACGCACAAGGATGTGGCCCACAACGCCTATGGCTACGGCCTCTTCACCGGCGGGCTGGGCTTTCATCAAGGCTTCCGCCGCGTCGGCGCCACCGTCATCCCCGTTTCCAGCGGCATGACCCGGCGACAGATCATGCTGATGGAGGATTTCGGGGCCACCGTGCTGGCCTGCACCCCCTCCTATGCCCTGGCCATCGCCGAGGAAGCCGCGAGCATCGGCGTCGATTTCAAGACGCGGATGCAGGTGCGGGTCGGCATCTTCGGGGCCGAACCGTGGACCGAGGAGATGCGCCGCCAGATCGAGGAACGGATGGGGCTGAAAGCCTACGACATCTACGGCCTGACCGAGATCATCGGGCCGGGCGTGTCGGTGGAGTGCGAACATCAGCGCGGCATGCACATCAACGAAGATCACTTCCTGCCGGAGATCATCGACCCGCAGAGCGGCGAACTGCTGCCCTACGACAGCGAAGGCGAACTGGTCTTCACCACCCTGACCAAAGAAGCCATGCCGGTGATCCGCTACCGCACCCGCGACCGCACCGAACTGCACGCCGATGTCTGCGCCTGCGGCCGCACCCTGGCGCGGATGGACAAGATCCGGGGCCGCACCGACGACATGCTGATCGTGCGCGGGGTCAACGTCTTCCCCTCGCTGATCGAAAAGACCCTGCTCAGCATCGAGGGGCTGGAACCGCACTACCAGATCGTCATCGACCGGCCCAAAGACCAATTGGACGCGCTGGAAGTGTGGGTGGAGGCCAATCACACCCTGTTCGAGCCGGTGGAGACGCACCGCCTGGAGCAGATTCGCGATCTGGCGGAGGCGGAACTGGCGCAGACCCTGGGCGTGCGGGCCACGGTCAGGCTGATGGGTCCCAATTCGATCGAACGTTCCGTCGGCAAGGCCGTGCGCGTGGTGGACAAACGCTCGCTGTACAAGGATTCGTAGCCTCATGCAGATCACCATTCGCCTGGGCGAACCTTTTTGGCGCACGGTGGGCCGGCGCAACCTGGAATGGACACTGGCCCCCGGCGCCACCCTCGCCGACCTGCTGGATCAGCTCTGCCGGGCATTCCCTGGCCTGACGCAGGAACTCCAGGACGCGCCCCCGCACCTGTTCGTCGGCGAGGACGAAGCCGCCCCGGCCACCCCCCTCGCCGACGGCAACCGCGTCTCCCTCCTCTGGGCCGTGGCGGGGGGAGGGGATGGGGGAGATTGGTGATTGGAGATTGGTTATTGGTAAGTGCACTTCACGCATCACGCATCACGCATCACGCATCACGCATCACGCATCACGCATCACGCAACACGCATCACGCATCACGCACCACGCACCACGCACCACGCACCACGCAACACGAGCAACCCCATGCCATACAGCGTAAAAACCGCCATTATCGATCTTTCCAGCCGCGAAACGCGCTTGACGGAGACGCCGGAGGCGCTGGTGCGGGCCTATCTGGGCGGGCGCGGGCTGAACATGGCCTATCTGCATCATTACCTGCAAGCCGTCGGCGACCCGGTCGCCGTGGATCCGCTGGGGCCGCAGAACCCCCTCATCTTCGGCGCCGGCATGCTCACCGGCACGATCACGCCCAACGCCGCCCGCTTCAACATCAGCGCCCGCTCGCCCGAAAGCGGCATCCTCGGCGACGCCAACTGCGGCGGCTTCTTCGCCGCGGCCATGCGCAAGGCCGGCTGCGACCGCCTGGTGATCCTGGGCCGGGCCGAGTCGCCGGTCTACCTGCTGCTGGAAGATGGCAAAATCTCGATCCAGTCGGCCGGCGACCTGTGGGGGACGAACGCCATCGTCGCCCAGGAGCGGCTGCGGGCCAACCATGGCAGCGGCACGGTCTCGGCCGTGATCGGCCCGCCCGGCGAGAAGCTGGTGCGCATGGCCGCGGTCATGACCGGGCAGAAGAACGCGGCCGGGCGCGGGGGCATGGGCGCGGTCATGGGCAGCAAGAACCTCAAGGCCGTGGTCGCCCGCGGGGGCCAGGCCATCGAAGTGGCGCAAAAAGAGACCCTGCGGGCGCTGCGCCTGGAACAGCAGGCCTATCTCAAAGACTCCAAGATCGTGCAGGTGCTGGGGCGCGCCGGCACGCCCCTGCTCTACGAGGTCAGCAACCGCCTGGGCGCCATCCGCACCCGCAACAGCCAGGAGAACTTCTTCGCCGACACCCTCAATGCCGAGGAGATCGAGAAATACTCCGACAAGATGCTGGCCTGCACCTCCTGCGTCGTGCACTGCCGGCATCGCAACACCCTGGGCGGCGAAGGCCCGGAATACTCCACCATCGGGCTGCTGGGCGCCAATGTCGGCCTTGCCCCCACCGACCAGGTGATCCAACTCAACAACCTGGTCAACGAACTGGGGCTGGATGCCTCGTCCGTGGGCACGATCATCGCCTGGGCCTTGGAACTGTACCAGCGCGGGCTGATCGACGACGCCCTCACCGGCGGGCCGCTGGCCTGGGGCGACTACGAGACCCTCTACGAACTGATCGAGGACATCGCCTACCGCCGCGGCTTCGGCGATGTCCTGGCCGAAAGCACGCAGGCCCTGCGCTTTTTCCCGCCGCAGGCCGCGGACTATCTGATCGCGGTCAAGGGCCTGCCGCAATCGGACCCGCACGACGTGCGCTACTTCAAGGGCTTTGCCCTGGGCATTGCCGTGGCCAGTCGCGGGGCCGATCACCTGCGCAATCGCCCCACCCTGGAGGTGTTCAAACTGCCGGAGGAGGTGCGGACCGATATCTACGGCCGCGCCAACGACCCCGATCCCGCCGGCTACAAGGACAAGGGCCTGGTCGTGGCCTGGAGCGATGACATCTACGCCGTCACCGACAGCCTGGGCGTGTGCAAATTCGTCACCCACGGCTTCAACAGCCCGCACCTGCTGGGCTACGAGCACTTCTGCCAGGACATCGCCGCCGTCACCGGCCTGAGCTACACGCCGGAGAGCCTGCGCGCGGCCGGGCGACGGGTGCTGGACACCGAGCGACTGATCAACGCCAGCTTCGGCCTCACCCGCGCCGACGACACCCTGCCCAAACGCTATTTCGACGACCCCATGCCCGGCCGCAAAGCCGCCGGGCACCATGTCGACCGCGCCCAATTCCAGGAGATGCTGGACGACTACTACCGCGAGCGCGGTTGGGAGGCCGATGGCCGCGTGCCTGCCGCCAGAGAGCAGGAGATCACAGCGTTGGCGGCGCTGCTGGCATGAGCACCTCCCCGCCGCGGCTGCACTATGGTTGGGTCATCGTCGCCCTGGCGGCGCTGGTGGTGGCCGCGGCCCTGGGGCTGGCGCGCTTCAGCTATTCGCTGCTGCTGCCGCCGATGCAGGCCGGCCTGGGCATGGCCAACACGCAGGCGGGCGCCCTGGCCACGGTGGAGATGGTGGGCTATCTGGCCACCTCTCTGGCCGCGGGCCTGCTGGCCGCCCGCGCCAGCCCGCGGCGGCTGGTGACCGCCGGCCTGATCCTGGCCGGGGCCGGCATGTTGCTGACCGCGGCGGCGCGGGATGTGTGGATGGCGGGGCTGGGCCGGGTCATCGTCGGCATGGGCAGCGGGGCCAGCAACGTGCCGGTGATGGGCTTGATGCTGGCCTGGTTTGCGCCGCAGCGCCGGGGCATCGCCTCCGGCCTGGCCGTTTCCGGCTCCTCGGTGGCGATCATCATCGTCAGCCCCCTGGTGCCGCGGCTGATCGCGGCGTATCCGGTGGATGGCTGGCGCCTGTGCTGGCTGTTGTTCGGCGGGATCACCCTGGGGGTGGCGCTGCTGGCCGGGCTGCGGCTGCGCGACCGCCCGGAGGAGATGGGCCTGGCGCCGGTGGGGGCCGCGTCCACTGGCGGCGGCGCGGCGCGCGGGCGCGGGGCCTTGGCCTGGGGCGAGGTCTATCGCTCGCGGCTGGTGTGGCATCTGGGCGCAGTGTACGCGACCTTCGGTTTCTCCTACATCATCTATCTGACCTTTTTCAACAAGCGGCTGCTGGCCGAGGGCGGCTACACGCCGGTGGCGGCGGGGAGCCTGTTCATGGTCTTTGGCTGGTTCAGTCTGGGTTGCGGGCTGCTGTGGGGCGCCATTTCCGACGCCATCGGCCGCCGCCCGGCCCTGGCCCTGGTGCTGGCCATTCACGCTCTGGCCTTTGCCCTCTTTGGCCTGGCCACGGCCCCCGCCGGCTTCCTGGTCTCCACCATCCTCTTCGGTCTGACCGCCTGGAGCGTGCCGGCGATCATGGCTGCCTTTTGCGGCGATACGCTCAGCCCGCGCATGGTCCCGGCGGCGCTGGGCTTCATCACCCTCTTCTTCGGCGCCGGCCAGGCATTGGGGCCGGGCGTGGCCGGGGCGCTGGCCGACGCCCGCGGCTCCTTTGTACCCGCCTATCTCCTCGCCGCCGCCATCGCCGCTGCCGGCGCCGCCGGCGCCCTCCTCCTCCGCCCCTCTCCGCACAAACGCTAACCGCCCCCTCCCTGCGTCCCTGCGTCCCTCCCTCTCCCCCTCTCCCTCCCTCTCTGCGTCCCTGCGTCCCTCCCTCTCCCCCTCTCCCCATGCCCTCACCCGACCCCACCGCCCTTGCCGTTGCCCGCTTCATGCAGGAGCACGATGCCTTTGGCCGGCTGGTGGGCATCGAATTGCTCGAGATCAGGCCCGGTTTCAGCCGGGTGCGCCTGCAACTGGGGCCGCAATTGTTGAACGGGCTGGGCATGCCGCACGGCGGCGCCATCTTCACCCTGGCCGATTTCGCCTTCGCCGCCGCCGGCAACTCGCACGGGCAGGTGGCGGTGGCGCTGAGCATGGACATCCACTTCCTGCGCTCGCCGCGGCCCGACGCCCTCCTGCTGGCCGAGGCGGTGGAGGTGCGCAAAGGCCGCCGCACCGCCCTCTATCGCATCACCGTGGCCGACGAAAGCGGCGAGCCGGTGGCCGAGTTGCACGGGATGGCCTACCGGCGGGAGGAGCGCTTGCAGGTGGGGTCGTAGGCGCAGCCGCCTGTCTGGGGGAGCCGCTGGCCGGGGTCTCACTTGCCTGTTCGGATCAAGCTGTGCTATAGTCCTGGCCCTAAATATATCAGAGATATATCAGGAGATGATGTGGTCATCTCCTGTCGTTTCGTCACCCTGGGCGCACAACCACAGCCCACCCGCCTGCTTTCCACCCACGAAGGAGAAGACGTCCCATGACCGCATTTCCCACCCAAGCCAAAGTCGTCGTCATCGGCGCCGGCATCGTCGGCAACAGCATGGTCTATCACCTGGCCCGGCTGGGCTGGCGCGATATCGTGCAGATCGACAAAGGCCCGCTGCCCAACCCCGGTGGCTCCACCGGCCACGCCTCCAACTTCATCTTCCTGGTTGATCATTCCAAAGAGATGGCGCTGCTCACCCTGGACAGCACCCGGCAGTATCAGGAGATGGGCGTCTTCACCCGCAGCGGCGGCATCGAGGTGGCCCGCACCGAAGCGCGCATGCAGGAATTGACCCGCCGCATGGCTTCGTCCAAGGCCTGGGGCGTCGAATCCCATCTGCTCACCCCGGCCGAGGTGAAGAAACTGGTGCCCTACATCGACGAGAGCGTGATCCTGGGCGGGTTCTACACGCCCGGCGTGGGCGTGGTCGATTCGCTGCGCGCCGGCACGATCATGCGCGAGCGGGCGATGGCATTGGGCGCGCTGCAAACCTTCGCCAACACCGAGACGCTCGATCTCTTTGTCGAGGATGGCCGGGTGACCGGCGTCCGCACCAGCCGCGGGGACATCGCCGCCGAGTATGTGGTCATCGCCTGCGGCATCTGGGGGCCGCGGATCGCCCGCATGGCCGGCGCCACCATCCCCCTCACCCCCGCCGTCCACCAGATGATCAGCGTCGGCCCGGTGCCGCTCTTCGCCACCACCGTGGGCGAGATCGAATACCCCATCGTGCGCGACATGGACACCAACATGTACGAGCGCCAACACGGCGGCGATATGGAGGTCGGCTCCTACGCCCACCGCGCCATCCTCTACGATGCGGACGAGATCCCCTCCATCGAGGAATCCAAGCTCTCGCCCACCGAACTGCCCTTCACCGAGGAGGATTTCGAGTTGCAGATGGAGCAGGCGCTGGAACTGATGCCTGCCATCCTCGGCGATGAGCGGGTGGGCGTGCGCTACGCCATCAACGGCCTGCTCTCGCTCACGGCCGACGGCTACCCGGTGTTGGGCGAGACGGTCGAGGTCAAGAACCTGTGGTCGGCGTCGGCGGTGTGGATCAAAGAAGGGCCGGCCGTGGGCCGGGCCGTGGCCGAGTGGATGACCCACGGCTGGTCGGAGATCGACCTGCACTCCTCCGACATCGCCCGCTTCTACGACCATGCGCGCACCCGCACCCATATCCGCGCCCGCACCGACGAGGGCTTCAACAAGACCTACGGCATCGTCCACCCGGCCGAGCAGTGGGAATCCAACCGGGGTGTGCGGCTCAGCCCCTTCCACGTGCGCGAGAAGGAGTTGGGCGCGTTCTTCTTCGAGACGGCCGGGTGGGAACGGCCCTGGTGGTACGAATCGAACCGCAAGCTGTTGGACGAGTTCGGCGACCGGGTGCAGAGGCGCGAGGCCGAGTGGGAGGCGCGCTGGTGGTCGCCGATCATCACCGCCGAGCACCTGGCCATGCGCCAGCGCGTGGGCATGGTCGATCTCAGCGCCTTCGCCATTTTCGATCTCACCGGCCCCGGCGCCCTGGATGTGGTGCAAAAGGTGGCGGTGAACCAGATGGATGTACCGGTGGGCCGGGCGGTGTACACGCCTTTGCTCAACCCGCACGGCGGCTTCCGCACCGACCTGACCATGGTGCGCACCGGCCAGCACAGTTTCCGGGTGATCACCGGCGGCGCCGACGGCGGGCGCGACAAGAAGTGGCTGCGCGACCACATGCCGGCGGATGGCTCGGTGCATCTCACCGACATGACCGCGGCCCTGTGTACGGTGGGGCTGTGGGGGCCGCAGGCTCGCGCCGTCTTGCAGAGCCTGACCGCCGACGATGTCTCCAACGCCGGCTTCCCCTATGGCACGGCCCGGCCCATCACCCTCGGCACGATCAAAGCCTGGGCGCTGCGCATCTCGTATGTGGGCGAACTGGGCTGGGAGGTCTACGCCAGCATGGAGCAGGGACTGAAGCTGTGGGACATGCTGTGGGAGGCGGGCCAGGCGCACGGCATCGCGCCCTTCGGCATCGGCGTCTACGGCGGCACCGGCCGGCTGGAAAAGGGCTACCGGCTGTTCGGGGCGGAGCTGGAATCGGAGTACAACCCGGTGGAGGCGGGATTGGCGCGGCCCAAGGTCAAGCAGGCGGATTTCATCGGCAAGGAAGCCTATCTCCAGGCTCGATCCGAACCGCCAGCGGCGATGCTCTGCACCCTGACCGTGGACGATCACCGCTCCTCCGCCGGCGTGAAGCGCTACATGCTAGGCCGCGAACCGATCCTGACCCCGGCCGGCGAGCGCATCATCGACAGCAAGGGCCGCGGCTCGTATGTGACCAGCGCCGGGGCCGGCCCTTCGTTGGGCAAGCACCTGCTGCTGGCCTATCTGCCGCCCGCCTACGCGGTGGCCGGGACGAAGCTGGCCGTGGAATATATGGGCGAGCGCTACCCCGTCACCGTGGCCGTGGCCGGCAACACACCGTTGTTCGACCCGGAAGACGCGCGCATGAAAGCATGAGGCGCTTCAAATCAAGCGCGCAGCAAGATCTACAGGCGATGAAGTGCCTCGATGAACTCGTCAGGAGACAACTGGATTTCACGAAGTATTTCCCGAATCAGTGGCCGCGCCAAGTCACGGCCTGCATGGTTGGGCACAGTGGTCGTGCGACCGTCGGGATGGCGGTAGAAAACATGACTGCCCCTCTGCCGCACGGCCACAAAGCCCAGATCGCGAAGAACCTCTTCCATCGTTCTGAAATCGACGATCGGAAGGTGGCTCACTGCGCCATCTCAAGTTGTTGCAGCCCCACGAAACGAGGCAACTTGTCGAACGACTCGTCCAACTCCTCCAGACACAACTCCAGGACTTCCCGCAGGTTGGCGTTCAACTCGTCCAGCGTGGCGCCCTGGCTGTGGGCGCCTGAGATGCCAGGAATGACCCCGACGTACAGACTGGTTTCAGGGTCGAATTCGATGTAGGCAGTGAATGTGCGCATGTTTCTCGTGTCCTCCAGTCGTTCGGATCAATCTGGCAGCTTACCGGCTGACTCCAGCGCGTCGATCGACTGATCGAAGTCTGCCTGGTAGAGGCGAAAGACCATTGTCTTCCAACCGGTTTAGAAGCGTTTGCCAGATTTGCTCATCTGTCTCCGTGCAGGGCATTCTACCGTAGGTCGTCGTCCAACACAACCGTTCAATCGACAGGAAAGCAACGATGAACATACTCGTCTGCGTCAAACGCATCCCGGCGCCGGGGTCGCGCATCCTCCTCACCCCCGACGAGCAGGAGATCGACACCCGGCTGCTGGGTTTCGATGTCAGCCCGCACGAAGAGTGCGCGGTGGAGGAGGCTGTGCGGCTGGTGGAGAAGCACGGCGGCGAAGCCACCGTCCTCACCCTCGGCCCAGAGGCGGCGACCGAACAGCTGCGCTACGCCCTGGCTCAGGGCATCGACCACGCCATCCTGCTGCAAACCGACGGCGGCGACTGGGACGCCCAGGCTACGGCGCGGGCCATCGCCGCCGCCATCGCCGGGCGGCCCTTCGACCTGCTCATCTTCGGCAACGAATCGGCCGATGCAGCCGGCTACCAGGTGGGGATTCGTGTGGCCCATGCCCTGGGCCTGCCCTGCATCAGCGGCGTCAAGGAGATCAGCATCGCCGACGGCGTGCTCACGGCCAAGCGCCCCCTGGCCAACGGCTCCGAGGTCTATCAGACGCCCTTGCCGGCCGTGGTCACGGTCAAAGAGGGCATCAACTATCCCCGCTATCCCTCGCTGCCGGGCAAGCTGCGGGCCAAGAAAAAGCCAATCGAAGTGGTGGAACCGGCGCGGCAGCCCGGTAGTCTGCGCAAAGCTCGCCTGGTCGTGCCCAAAGAGCAAGAGAGTACGGTGCAGATCCTGGGCGAAGGCCCGGCAGCCGCGGCCAACGTGGTGGCGCTGCTCAAAGAATTGAGGATGGTGTGATCATGGTCCTGACATTCGTCGAACACGAAGATGGCAAACTGAGCAAACTCTCGTTGCAGATGCTGACCTTCTGCCGCGGCCTGACCGGGCCGCTGGAGGCCGTGCTGGTGGGCGAGGAAGCGCGCCCGTTGGCGGCGGAACTGGCCGCCTATGGCGTCAGCCGGGCGCATCTGGTTGAACACGAGCGGCTGGCGAGCTACGCGCCCGCGGCCTGGGCGGCCAGCATCGCCCAAATCGCCGCCGCGCACGGCGCCCAGGCCATCGTCGCCGCCGGCAGCGAGCATGGCAACGAGGTCATGGCCCATCTGGCCGCCGCCGCCGACCTGCCCCTGGCCGCCAACTGCATCGCCGTCCAGCCCGGCGACGAGTATCTGGTCACACGCTTGCGTTGGGGCGGCAGCCTGCTGGAAGAAGCCCGGCTGTCCGGCTCGCCCAAGCTGTTTACCATCGCCCCCCATGCCCACGAATCCGTCCCGCTGGACGCGCCCGTGGCCCTGACCATCGCCACCTTCACCCCGGCGGTGGCCGAGCGCGACCTGCGCGTGCAGGTGGCCCGCGGCGAGAAAACCGGCGGCGACAAGCTCTCGCTCACCGACGCCCGGCTGGTGATCGGCGGTGGCCGGGGCGTGGGCAGCAGCGAGGGCTTCGCCGTGCTGGAGGAGCTGGCGGCGCTGCTGGGCGGCGTGGTGGGCTGCTCGCGGGCCGTCACCAGCGCCGGCTGGCGCCCGCACAGCGACCAGATCGGCCAGACCGGGACGCGCATCGCCCCCGACCTCTACATCGCCTGCGGCGTCAGCGGGGCCATCCAGCACATGGTGGGGGCCAAAGGGGCCAAGCACATCCTGGCCATCAACACCGACCGCCAGGCCCAGATCGTGGCCCTGGCCGATTACGCCGTCATCGGCGACCTGCACCAGGTGCTGCCGGCGATCAGCGCCGCGGTGCGCAAGGCGCGCGCGGCCTAGCCCAATGGCGGGTGCGGTCTCGTTGGCCGCCGAAACAGAACGACTGCGATGGCCCTGACATCCGACCTCGACCTCCCCTGGCTGATCGACCTGGCCCGTGCGGCCGGCGACATCGCCCTCGGCTTCTATCGGCGAACCGTGGCCCAATGGAAGCCCGACGCCACCCTCGTCACCGAGGCCGACCGGGCCGTGGAACGCTTCCTGACCGACGAACTGCACCGCCGCTATGCCGATGACGGCATCCTGGGCGAGGAGGGCGCTGGGAAACAGACAGCCTCCGGGCGCACGTGGGTGCTCGACCCCATCGACGGCACAGCCGTCTTCGCCGCCGGTTTGCCGATCTGGGCTGTCTGTATCGGGCTGATGGTGGGCGAGAGAGCTACGGCGGGGGTCGTCTACCTGCCGGCCACGCGCGATTGCTTCGCCGCCGGTCTCGCTGGCCCCGCCACCCTGAACGGCGTCCCCATCCAGGTGCTGACGCCCGGCCCGCTGCACATCGACAGCATGATCTTCGGCGCCGCCGACGCCCACCGCCGCTGGCAGATCGACTTTCCCGGCAAGGTGCGCGGCTTTGGCTCCTGCGCAGCCAACATCTGCTTCGTCGCCGGCGGCAGCGGCGTCGGCGCGGTCAACACCGGCACGGCCCTCTGGGACGTGGCCGCGGCCCTGCCCATCCTCGAGCGGGCCGGCGGCTGGGCGGTGCTGCTCGACGGCTCGCCCCTGCCCCTGGCGCAGATGTTCGACGGCGCCAAACTGACCGCCCCCGTCCTGGCCGCCCCGCCCCACTATCTGGACGACCTGCGCACCCGCCTGCGCTTCGTCGGCCGGCCCTGAACCGGGCCAGGTCGTGATCCCTGTGCCTCCGCCGCCTGCCTTGCTCTTCCTCACCCCGCAGCTTCCCTATCCGCCCCACCAGGGAGCCAGTCAGCGCAACTTCAATCTGTTGGCCGGCCTGGCCGCGCGCCACACCATCGATCTCTTCAGCCTCACCTCCCCCGGCGAAGAACCCGACCCCGGCCCCCTGCGCGCCCTCGTCCGCCATCTCCTGCTGGCGCCCCAACCTCGCCGGCTCCCCTCCCGCCGCCTGCGCGACACCCTCCTCAGCCCCCTGCCCGACATGGCCTTGCGGCTGTGGGCGCCCGCAGCCTTCGCCCGCCTCCGCACCCATATCCTCGCCCACCCACCCGACCTGATCCAGGTCGAGGGCATCGAGATGGCCCCCTATCTCTACGCCCTGCGCCAGGCCGGCGTCCCCCTCCCGCCCGTCGTCTACGACGCCCACAACGCCGAAAGCCTGCTCCAGCGCCGCGCCTTCCTGTCCGATCTGCGACAGCCCCGACGCTGGCCCGCCGCCGCCTACTCCGCCATCCAGACCGCCAAACTGGGCCGCTACGAGCGCCGGCTGCTGCAAGCCGTGGATGGCGTCGCCGCCGTGAGCGACGCCGATGCCGGCGTCCTGGCCCGGTTGGCCCCTGGCCTCCAGCCTGTGGTTGCGCCCAACGGCGTCGATCTGACCTACTACGACCCCGGCCATCCTGCTCCCACCCCCTTCCCTCACCCCGGCCCGCATCTCGTCTTTACCGGCAAGATGGACTTCCGCCCCAACATCGACGCCGCCCTTTGGTTCGCCCAGCGCGTCCTGCCAGCCCTGGCCGACTGCCATCCGCACTTCTGGATCGTCGGGCGCGACCCTCATCCCCGGCTGGCCCCCCTCCGCCTGCTCCCCGCCATCACCATCACCGGCGCCGTGGATGACATCCGCCCCTACCTTGCCCACGCCGACCTGGTCGTTGCCCCCCTCCTCGCCGGCGGCGGCACGCGTCTGAAGCTCCTCGAAGCCATGGCCCTGGCCCGGCCGGTCGTCTCCACCCGCCTGGGCGCCGAAGGCTACCCGGTGACGGAGGGCGTCCAATTGGCGTTGGCCGATTCACCCGCCGATTTTGCCGCCGCCTGCCGCCGACTGTTGGCCGACCCGGCCGCTGCTGCTGCCCTGGGCTGGCGCGGGCGGGCCTTCGTCGAGCAGAACTACGGCTGGGAACAGATCGTCCCGCGCCTGGAACGACTCTACGAGATCGTGAAGCATGAGTCGTAAAGCCTGAGTCGCTTGCATCCCACGCCGCGAGGGGGGAGACGCAGGGACGCAGAGACGGAGAGAGTTGCATCCCACGGAACACGCCGAGAGGGGAGACGCAGAGACGCAGAGACGGAGAGAGTTGCATCCCACGCCCCACGCCCCACCCCCACGCCCCACGCCCCACGTTTCACGCCGCCCGTTCGCACGTAGGCGTGCTCACTCCGCCAGATCATTCACGCCTCACGCCTCACGTTTCACGTTTCACGGAACACGGAACACCCACCTCACCTGTGTCAACATGAACACACTTCGCACCCGTTTGCCATATCGCCGCCGTCGCCGGACGCCGCCCGGCTCGCCGCCCGGCACCCTGGTGCCCGACCCGAACGCAAGCCCGCCGCGCATCAGCGTCATCGCCTACGGGCCGGATGGCCTGATCGAAACCGATGTGGCGCGCGTGGCGGATCTGCCCCCCTACCTCAGCGCCTGGCCCGTCACCTGGGTCAATGTCGACGGCCTGGGCGATGTGGGCGTCGTCCAGGAGCTGGGCGCCCTTTTTGGGCTGCATCGCCTGGCCCTGGAGGACGTGATCAACCTGCATCAGCGGGCCAAAGTCGATAATTACAGCGAGCGGCTTTTCCTCGTCACCCACATGGTGTCGTTGGCGAACATGGAACTTCAGATCGAACAGATGAGCATGTTCGTCGGCCCGGCCTTTCTCCTGACCTTCCAACACCTGCCCGGCGACTGCCTGGACCCTGTGCGCTTACGACTGCGCGGCGGCAACGGCAACCTCCGTCGCTCCGGCCCCGACTATCTGGCCTACGCCCTCATCGACGCCGCCCTCGACGGCTTCTTTCCTGTCCTCGAAGTCCTCGGCGAACGCCTGGAAGAGCTGGAGGTGGGCATCCTCGACAACCCCACCCCCGCCACACGACAACAAGTCCATCAGATCCGGCATGGGCTGCTGAGCCTGCGGCGGACGATTTGGCCCCAGCGCGAGGCGCTCAACGAGCTGGTGCGCGACCCCATCCCGCTGGTCGCGCCCGAGACGCGCATCTATTTGCGCGATGCCTATGACCACGTCATCCAGCTCATCGACCTGGTGGAAGCCTACCGCGAGTTCGCCTCTGACCTGACCGATCTCTACCTCTCCAGTGTCAGCACCCGCATGAACGAAATCGTCAAGGTGCTGACCATCATCTCCACCATCTTCATCCCGCTCAGTTTCGTTGCTGGCGTCTACGGCATGAACTTCGACACCGCCTGGCCGTGGAACATGCCGGAATTGGGCTGGCGCTTCGGCTATCTCTTTGCCCTGGGAGTGATGGCGGCCGTGGCCGCGGTCTTGCTGGCCTACTTCCGCCGTCGCGACTGGCTGTGAACCGAGGGGTTGGGCAAGGCGACGCCGGGACCTGGGCCTAGAACAACGCCAGCTGTTCGCCAAACGGCGATGAGGCTTCAGCCGCCGCCCGCTCCTGCCCGACCTGCTCGCCCGGCCAGGCAACCATCTCCTCCACCGCCACGCGCACGCTCAGCAGCCGGTGGAAGGCGCGGGCCAGGCGGGGGGCCAGCACATCGTAGGGGCTGTGCATGAACACATAGGGCGTGCGGCCCTCCTCGATCCAGGCCGCTACCACTGCGGCCAATTCCTCCAGACGGCCCAGGTTCGCCTCTACCAGGGGATGGGCGACGAAGCGATAGAGGGGGCGAGGGCCGGTGGCGGCGATGTGCACCGGCAGGTCGGGCTTGCGCTGTTGGGCGGCGCGCACGGCCGGGTCGGATGGATCGGCCGTGCGCAGGGCGCGGGTGTCGAAGATGGCGCGATCGATGCCGCGCTCGGCCAGCAGGCTATTCAGATTCGCTTCATCCCTGCCCAGGCCGAAGAAAGCGCGATGCCGCACCTCGACCGCAAGGCGATGGCCCGACGGCAGATGGTCGAGATAGGCGACCAGGGTGGGCAGAGCGTCCGGGCCAAACGAGGGCGGCAGTTGCAGCAGGAACGGCCCCAGGCGCTCGCCCAGCGGCGCCATCCGGGCCAGAAACTCGACCGTCTCCGGCTCAGCCTGGCGCAAACCCTTCTCGTGCGTGATCCAGCGCGGGAATTTGAAGCAGAACTCGAAACCGGCCGGCGTATCCTGACGCCAGCGGGCCACCGTCTCGGCCGGCGGCAGGGCATAGAAGGTGGTGTTGCCCTCGACCGTATCGAAGACGCTCGCATACTGCCGCAGATAGTCGCCCGGCCGGGCGTCGGCCCGAAACAGGTTGCCCACCCAACCCTTGAAGCTCCAGATCGGACAGCCAAGAAAGTAGCGTTCCATAGCGGCCCCTCTCGTTTGGGTTGGTTATTGGTCATTGGTTATTGGTTATTGACAATAACCAATAACTAATAACCAATTACTACTTACCACCAACCTCGATAACCTTACGATTTCCATACATCCGCTCATAATAGTGGCGGAATTCGCCGGACTTGATCGGTCGCCACCACCATGCGTTGTCGCGATACCAGCGCACGGTGCGGCGGATGGCGGCCTCGCAATCGTGTTGCGGCTCCCAGCCCAGGGCGCGCATCTTTTCGATATCGATCGAGTAGCGGCGGTCGTGGCCGGGCCGATCCTCGACATGCTGGATCAGGCTGGCGGGCGCGCCCAATTCATCCAGCAGGATTTCGACCATGTTCAGGTTCTCCATCTCTTTGCCGGTGCCGATGTTGTAGACCTCGCCCAAGCGCCCGCGGTGCAGGACGACATCGATGGCTTCGCAGTGGTCGCCCACCCACTGATAATCGCGCATCTGGCGGCCATCGCCATAGACCGGCAAGGGCTTGCCCTCGATGGCGTTGCTGACGAACAAGGGCACGACCTTTTCGGGATATTGATAGGGGCCGATGTTGTTGGAACCGCGCGTGATCGTGACCGGCAGGCCGTAGGTGACGAAATAGGCCAGGGTCATCAGATCGCCGCTGGTCTTGCTGGCGGCATAGGGGCTGCGCGGGGCCACCGGGTCGGTCTCTAGCGAAGAATGGCCGGGCGGGATATGGCCGTAGACTTCGTCGGTTGAAATCTGGTGGTATCGCTCCAGCCCGAACTTGCGCGCCGCCTCCAGCAGCACATACGTCCCCACCACATCGGTCTGGATGAAGGCATCCGGGTTCATGATCGAACGATCGACATGCGTTTCGGCGGCGAAATTGACGATCGTATCGATGTCGTTATCCTCGATCACCCGCTCGACCGCGACCGGGTCGCAGATATCGCCGCGCACGAAAACATAGCGCGGGTCGTCACTGACATCGGCCAGGTTGCTCAGATTGCCGGCATAGGTCAGCTTGTCGTAGACGACAAGGCGATAGTCCGGGTGTTTATCCAGCAGATAATGGACGAAATTAGCGCCGATGAATCCAGCGCCGCCGGTGATGAGGAAGTTGTGCATGGTGGGAGTTGTTGGAGATTGGAGATTGGAGATTGGAGATTGGAGATTGGTTATTACTACAACCGCACTTGTCATTTGGCTGGCATGATTAGCCACCCAACTACTTTTCTACCTGTCTACTTGCCTACTTGTCTACCTATCTACCTGCCTACCTGTCTACTTGTCTACCTGTCTACCTGTCTACTTGTCTACCTTCTTCCAACAAATCGAAGCTGCGGCTGAGGGTGAGGGTGGGGAGGTCGAGAAAGAGCAGGGCCAGGTCTTCGTCGCCGGGCGGGAGGGTGAGCAGGTGGCGCTGGCGCTCATCGGGCGCGGCGGCCGAGAGGAGAAAGGTCACATCCCCCCGCTCGAACAACAGCCGCCCAGCCGCGCTCAGTTCTTCGCGCGCCGCCTCCAACCGCCGCTGCATGGCTGGCAGCGTCTGCTGGCGGAAGTGGCGGCCAAAGGCGTCATCGCCGTGGCGCTGGCCGGCGTGCCAGGCCGGGCAGAATTGCTCGGCCCAGAAACGCTCGGCCTCGCGAAAGGCGGGCGAAAGCAGGTCGGCATGGAGGGTGAGGTCGAGCGTTGCGCCCAGGGTCTCCAGCCGCAGCAGCGCCTGCACCTGGCGCGGGCGCAGATCGAAAAAAGCGCCGGCGTCGAACACCGACCAATGGCCGTAGGCGCCGGCGCAGCGGTCAAGGCGTTCGGCCAGCAGCCCCACGGCATCGGCCAGACGGCGGCGGCGCTCGTCGCTGCGGCGGTGCGGCGGGACGCGATAGGCCGGGGCCAATGGCTGGCTGAGCAAGGCGCGGGCGTCGCTCAGGCACGACCACACGGCCTGCGGTGCGGCCAGGGCAGCGGCAAGAGCCGGCAACGACGTAGGCACCGCTTCAGACCAGACCCAGCCGCGAGTTGTCGCCCAGGGTGAGTTTGAGCGAACGCGGCTTCAACTCGGAATGACAGAGCACCACCTGGCGGCCGATCAGACTATCGGTGATGCGCGTGGGCACATTCACGATCTGGCTGTGTTCGAGCACCAGGCTGTGCTCGATCTCCGCTCCCTCCACCAGGCAATCGTGATAGATGGACGTAAACGGCCCCACATAGCTGTTGACGATGCGCGTATTCTCGCCGATGATGGCCGGCCCGCGCACCACACTGTTGATCACCTCGGCCCCGGCCTCGACCGTCACCCGCGCATCCACCTGCGAATCTTTGTCCACAAAGCCATCGAGTCGAGGGGTCAACTCTTCCAACACCTTGCTATTGGCCGCCAACATGTCGATCGGTTTGCCGGTGTCGATCCACCAGCCGCGATGGATGTACGGATGGACGCGCAGACCCTGCTCGACCAACCATTGGATGGCGTCGGTGATCTCCAGCTCGCCCCGCCACGAGGGAGCGATCTGGCGCACAGCCTCGTGCACATGGGTGTCGAACATGTAGATCCCCACCAGGGCGAGATTGCTCTGCGGCTGGCGCGGCTTCTCCACCAATTGCTTGATGCTGCCATCGGGCCGCAACTCGGCCACGCCGTAGTGCTGCGGCTCTTCGACCGGCGTCAGCACGATCTGGCAATGGTATGAAGAGCTTTCGAACTCGCGGATCAGGCCGCTGATCCCGCCCTCGATCACATTGTCGCCCAGGAACATGACGAAACGGTCGTCGCCGAGGAAATCGCGGGCGATGAGCACACAGTGGGCCAGGCCCAACGGCGCTTCTTGGGGCAGATAGGTGATGGCCACACCCCAGCGCTCGCCCGTCCCCACCGCCTCCTGCACCCGCTTGCCGTTTTCGTCCCTGCCGATGATGATGCCGATGTCGGTGATGCCGGCGTCGCGCACGGCCTCGATCACACGAAAGAGCACGGGCTTGTTGGCCACCGGGATGAGCTGTTTGGCGTTGGTGTAGGTGAGCGGATACAGGCGCGAGCCTTTGCCGCCGCTGAGGATCAATGCTTTCATCATCGCCTAGCCTTGCCCATACACACCGTAGGCGCTGGCATCGACGGCGGCGTTGTTGAGCACGGCCCCCACCAGGCGGGCGTTGACCTTGGCCAGCAGGTCGCGGGCGCGCTCGGCGTGTTCGCGTTTGGTCTGCCCGGCGTGGATGACCAACAAGACGCCATCGGCCTTCGTCGCCAACAGCACGGCGTCGGTGACGGCGATCACCGGCGGGGCGTCGAGCAACACCAGATCGGCCTCGGCGGTCAGCTGCCGCAACAGGGCGTCCATCCGGGCCGAAGCCAGCACATCGGCCGGGTTTGGCGGCATGGGGCCGCTGGTCAGCAGTTGCAGGTTGGCGATGCCGGTGGGCTGGAGGGGAAGTCGCGCCTCGCCGCCGAGGATGGCGCTGGTGACGCCCAGGCTGTTGTCCACTCCGAACAGCTTGTGCAGGGCCGGGCGGCGCAGGTCGCAATCGACAAGGATGACCCGTTTGCCGGCCTGGGCGTTGATCACGCCCAGGTTGGCCAGGGTGGTGGATTTGCCTTCGTCAGGGGCGGCGCTCGTCACCAGCAGCGTGTGCAGGGGGTGATCCAGGCTGGAGAATTCCAGGTTGGTGCGCAGGCTGCGATAGGCTTCGGCCTGGGTCGAGCGAGCGTCGGTGAGGGTGATCAGGTCGGGGGTCATGTTTGGGGCAAGGGGCGCTGTTCGCGGGCGGGGCGGCGGCTGGCGCCGGCTCGTTGGGCGCCGGCGGGCGGGATGGCGCCGAGGACGTTGAGTCCGAGCACGTGCTCGACATCTTCTGGCGTGCGCAGAATGCCCGATTCCAGCCATTCGAGCAGGAAGACGATGGCCGCGCCCACCAACAGGCCCAACAGAAGGCCCACCACCAGGTTCATGCGCGGGTTGGGCCGCCATTGCGGGGCGTCGCGAGCATTGTCGACGATGATGACATCGATGCGGTCGCGCTTGTCTTGCTCCTGGTTCCAGGCTTCGCGCTCATCGACGAAAACCTGCGCCATCGTCTGCACGATCTCGATCGCCGTCTGCGGGTCGGCATCCTTGGCCACGATCTCGATCAGGAAACGGTCGGGTTCGGGGTTGGCCTCGACCTCGGCCAGCAACTCATACGAATTCATGTCGAGCTGCGCCCGGTCGATCACCTTCTGGGCCATACGATGCGTGACCAGGTTGGTCTGGAAGTTGCGGAGCAGGTCTTTGGTCGAATTGCTCAGGCCCCAATCGGCCCGCGCCGGCAGCACACTGACGAGAATCTGGGCGCGGTAGATCGGCTGTTGCAGCCGGCTGAAGCCAAAGGCCGCCGCGCCGGCGATGAGCGCCGTCAGCAGGATGATCCAGCCGCGCTGGCGAAGGATGTTGAGATAGGTCTTGATCTCCATGCGGTCACTCCCCCGAACGCTGGCAGGGTCGGGTAAAGGGTGTGGGGTAGGTGGGGCAGGACATTGTAGCACAAGAACGATGCCGCGTCGGAAATGGTTCCTCAGCGCCGCGGTATTTCGCCCACCACCGGGATGCCCAAGGCCTCCAGTTGCCGGCGGTCGCGCAGACGGTCGTCCAGGTATTCGAGCAAGAAGATGGCAAGGAGGCCGGCGACCAGGGCCAGGGCCAGGCGGAGGGGCAGATCGAGCCGCTGGCGCAGGCTGGGACCGATGGCGGCGGGCTGCCCGCGGTTGACCAGGTAGACCGCGCCCTGGTCGGCCAACAGCCGGGGCATGAACAGGTGGGCGGCCTCGGTCATGGCCCCACTGACGGCGTCGGCGATGGCGTTCAGTTGGGCGGGGTCGCCGCCATAGAGGGTGATGGTGAGGATGCGGTGCAGCTTCCCGGCCTGGGTGCTGCCCTGGATGCTGCCAGGGGCGACCGTGATCCCCTGGTCGGCCAGCCGGCGCGAGACTTCGGCGGCAAAGGCCGAGCCTTTGACGATCTCGCTGAAATCGTCGATCAGATACTCTGATGCCAGGGCGCTGTAGTAACCATCGTAGTTGTACTCGCCCGCCTCGGCCTGGGGCTGCACACCCACGCTAAACGACAAGCCCAGGGCGTAGGCCGGGGGCCGGGGTTGCCACGGGCGCTGGTCGAGCAACGTCAGCGCCAGGGTGAGGCCCACCAGGAGGACCGGCAGCCACCAGCGACGACGAAGAACGGCGACATAGGCGCGAAGTTCCATACGGGCCTACTTTAGCACAAGCGGGGCGGTGTGCTAAACTTTTGGCTGACGCATTTCGGATCGCGCAGGACGCGCCATCCGCGCCCACAACCCTAACCAGAGGAGGCAGGCCGTGCCAAGTGTCATGCCAAGTGCAGAACCCCCCAAACCAATGAAGAATGCCGCCCCGCTCGACAGGATCGCCGGCATGAGCGCCGACCAGATCAAGGCCCTGGCCGCCTACTGGATCATCAGCATCCAGGAATTCCTGGCCGTGAACGAATTGCCCGGCGGCCGCGGCCAGCTGCGCACCATCCTAGCCGTAGACGAGACCGAAATCGACCGCCTCTTGGAGCGCGGGGTGAAGATCGTCGGCCAGCGCGGGAGCGACAAGGACGAAGACCAACTGATGGCCGCCGACCTGGGCATCGGCGCCGTGGAGCCGCCTGGCCCCATGCGCGGCGAAAGCTACGACACCATCGCCTTTGCCGGGCAACTCCCGGCCGTCGTCAGTTATGTCGATCACATGCCGCCGATCCGCAACCAGGGCGGGCGCGGCACCTGTGTGGCCCATGCCACCGCCGCCGTGCGCGAATTCATGGAGATCCAGGCCGGGATGGCGGGCGCCGACATCAACCTCTCGGAGCAGTTCATCTACTGGTGGTGCAAAGAGCAAGACAACATGCCCAATGTCGGCGGCACCTACCCTCACCTGGGCATCGAATGCCTGGCGAAGCTGGGGACTGTGACCGAGACGCAATGGCCCTACACCATCCTCCCCAAACCGGGCGACGAGGGCCAGGGGCCGCCCCCGCCCGGCGCGCTGGACGAGGCCGGCCGTTGGCGGCTCAAGCGCGCCATCCGGCTCGACCCCAAGGATGTCAACAGCATCAAGACGGCCCTGGCCGATGGCAAGGCCGTCGTCTTCGCCATCCCCGTCTTCCCCTCCTGGTTCAACCTGCGCACCACCCGGCGCAGCGGCAAGATCAACCTGCCCTTGCCCGGCGAAAAGCAGAACGGCGCCCATGCCATGGCCCTCGTCGGCTATGTCGATGACCCCTCGGCCCCCGGCGGCGGCTTCTTCCTCCTGCGCAATTCGTGGGCGCCGAACGGCGTGCCCTGGGGTTTCGACAATCCCTGGGCGGGCGGCTATGGTGCCATCCCCTACGCCTTCATCGCCCAATACAACATGGCCGCCGTCACCGGCGACCGCGCCGCCCTGGCCGATGTCTACCTCCGCGACAACGAGCAAGACCAGGGCCAGGTTCCCAGCCCCGGCATCCGCTGCAACAGCCCCGACCTCTGGCTGCGTCAAAGCGCCGACGGGCTGGAAGGCCACCAGGCGGCCAGGCCGGGCGCGGCCAATCACCTCTATGTGCGGGCCTGGAACCTGGGGCCGGGCGTGGCCCGCAAGGCATCGGCGACGCTGTACTATGCCCCGGCCTCGCCCTCGATCTGGCCGCAGAACTGGCAGCAGATCGGCCAGGTAGCCCTGCCCGACATCCCCGCCCGCGGCTCGGCCACGGCCTCGCTGGCGTGGACGCCGCCCGACGCCGGCCCCTTCTGCTTCCTCGCCCGCCTGGCCTCGCCCGAAGACCCGGTGCAGCACGAGTGGTCGGTGCGCGACGACAACAACATCGCCCAGAAGAACCTGGTGGTGTTGCAGGCCAAAGCGGGGGCCAAGACCGAATTCACCTTCAGGATGCACGGCCTGCCCAACCAGGTGACGATGATGGACCTGAACATCGATCGGGCCGGGTTCCCGCGCGGGCGCATCGAACTCAGGCTGGCCCCGCGCACGGGCTTTCGTGGCTCCGGCCGGCTGGAGGAGGACGAAGCCCGGCTGGCCAATCTGCAGGTCCAGGCCACAGACGCAGAAGCAGTGGGCGTGTTCATCACCACCGACGCCGCCGCCAAAGCAGGCGAGGTGGGCGAGATCATCTTCACCCAACACTACGGCAACCTGCTGGTGGGGCGGATGACGGTTCGGGTGGAGGTGACAGCCTGATGACAGCAGCTGTCCCTCCCGCCCTGTCTGCCATTCTCATCACCCCCAACGCCTTCGACCGCTTGCAGCGCACCATCGCCGCCTTACAGACTCAAACGGTGAGCGACCAGATCGAACTTGTGCTGGTGGCGCCCGAGCTCCCCGCGCGACCGCTCGCTGAAGGGACGCTGGCCTGTTTCCACGGTCATCAGGTCGTCCTGATGCCCAACACCGACTTCACCAGCGCTGCTGCCTGGGCGGCCGGTGTGCGGGCGGCGCAGGCCCCGATCGTGGTCTTCTGCGAAGACCATTCCTATCCCGAACCAAGTTGGGCCGAGCATCTCCTGGCGGCCCACCAGGGGCCGTGGGCGGTGGTTGGGCCCGCCGTGCGCAATGGCAACCCCACCAGCCTGGCCAGTTGGACCGATTTCTTCATCGGCTATGGCGAATGGGCCTACCCAAGCCACTCCGCTGAACGCCAACACCTGCCGGGACACAACAGCAGCTACAAGCGCGACATCCTGCTGGCTTACGGCGACCAACTGGCCCACATACTAGAAGCTGAGACCCTCCTCCACTGGGATCTGCATCGCCAGGGACATCGGCTCTATCTTCAGGCCGAGGCCGTCACCCGGCACATCAACTTCACCAACCCGCGGACGCTGCTGCGGCTGCGCTGGTGGCAGGGCTACCATTTTGGCGCCATGCGAACCGTCTCCTGGCCGTGGCGACGGCGTCTGCCCTGGCTTTTCGGCAGCCTGCTGATCCCGGCCATTCGCCTGCGCCGGATCTACCGCGAGATCAGGAAACCGGGGCGGTTCCAGGGCTCGGTGCTGGGCCTGCTGGCCGTGATTGGCCTGATGATGCTGTGCGATGGCATCGGACAGATGGCCGGCTGTGCTTTCGGGCCTGGCAATATCTACCCATATCTTTCCTCTTTCGAATTATCCGCCGAAATACGGGCCAACCAACCAGCAGTTTGACTGAATATGAAACAGCCCAAGCCAGCACCGCCGACGACCAGACGGGGAGCCGCTTCCGGGCGCGGCCCTCAAGCCGCCCTCAGGTTGGGGATCATCGGCGCCGGCCGGGTGACAAGCGACCACCATCTCCCGGCCCTGCGCCGGTTGCCCCAGATCGAGGTGGCGGCCCTGGCCGATGTCGACGCCGCCCGGCTGGAGCAGATTGCCGATCGCTTCGGCATCCCCAGCCGTTACGCCGACCCGCAGGCCCTGCTGGCCGACCCCACCCTCCAGGCGGTGGCCATCTGCACGCCCCCGCCCACCCACGCCGATCTGGCCCTGGCGGCGCTGGCAGCCGGAAAACATGTATTGGTCGAGAAGCCTCTGGCGCTGAGCCTGCGCGAGTGCGCCGAGCTGCAAGCCAGGGCAAGTTCGCTGCCGGGCCAACAGACGACGGTGGGGTTCAATCTGCGCTGGCATCGGCTGATGAGCGCAGCTGGCGAGCTGGTTCGAGCGGGCGCAGTCGGTCATCTGCAAACCGTGCGCCTGACCCTCACCAGCGGCTATCGGCGCCGCCTGACTTCTCCACAATGGCGCAACCAGCGGCAGACAGGCGGCAGCGTTCTGCTCGAACTGGGTTCGCATGTTTTCGACCTGGCGCGCTTCCTCACCGGGGATGAGTTTGCCGAGGTCTATGCTGTGGCTCAGAGCAAAGCTGGTCTGGAAACGATGGCGGTCGTAAGCGGGCGCATGGCCAACGGCAGCCAGGTCTCGCTGGTGATGGGCGACCACACCGCCGATGCCCTGGAGGTGGATGTCTTTGGCGATGCCGGCCGGCTGCATGTCTCTGGCTATCGCTTCGATGGCCTGGAACTGTGGCCGCTTTCGGTCTATCCTGGCAGCCTGAAGGTGAGAGCCCAACGAGCATTCGAGCTGGTGCGCGCCCTGCCTGCCGCCTGGTCCAGCCTGCGTCGCGGCGGGGACTTTGCCGCCACCTACCGCAAGCAGTGGGAAGGCTTCGCTGCCTGCATCCAGGATGGCGAAGCGGCGACGCCCACGCTTGACGATGGCCGGCAGTCGTTGCGGGCGGTGCTGGCGGGGCTGGTCTCGCTCCGCACGGCGCAGCCGGTAGCGCTGGCGGCGATCAGCGATGAAAGCCTGGAGACAGGGCTGATTTGAGATGCAGCGATCCCACACCCTGCAACGCCTGGGCACCATGGGGATGGTCCTCCCCCAGATGGCGGCGTTAGCGAGGGATGTCCCGCGTGCGCTCATCGGCGGCTGGCGGCAGGGCGCTCGTTTCGATGATGTGCGCAGCTTTTGTCTGTTCATCGGCTATCCTCGCAGCGGTCACAGTCTGGTGGGCGCCTTGCTCGACGCTCACCCCCACATCCTGCTGGCCCACGAGCAGCACGTACTGCGCTATGTCCGGGCCGGCTTCAGCCGCGGCCAGATCTTCTTCCTGCTTGCCGACAATTCGCGTCGTTTCGCCGCGGCATCGGCTGCCGACCCACGCTATTCCTATCACGTGCCCGGCCAATGGCAAGGCGCCAGCGATGGCAAGCTGTCCGTCATCGGCGACAAAGGCGCCTGGGGCGCCACCCTGGCGTTGGCCCGCCGTCCCGACTTGCTCGACCATCTCCGCCGGCTGAGCCGGGCTGCCGTCAAGTTCATTCACATCGTGCGCAATCCCTACGATACGATTGCGCGCATGGTCGAACGCGAGGAGGTCGATCTCGACCGGGCCATCGACCATTATTTCCGCCTGGCCGCCACAGTGGCGACCATGAAAGGGCGGATCCCCGAGGCCGATCTCCTTGAACTTCGGCACGAGGAGTTCGTCGCTGCCCCCCAGGTCAGGCTGGCCGAGATCTGTGGCTTCCTGGGTGTGGAGGCCGCCCCCGCTTATCTCGCCGCCTGCGCCGGCATCGTCTTTCCCTCGCCCCGCCACAGCCGTCACGAAGCGGACTGGAGTGACGAACTGATCGGGCGCGTGCAGCAGCGATGCGCCGAAGCCCCTTTCCTGACCGGTTATGCCTTTGCCGAGTGACCAGGCCACGATGAGCAACGGCCGTCTTCTCCCCAACCTGATCGTCATCGGCGCCCAAAAGTGCGGCACCACCAGCCTGCACTACTATCTGAGCCTGCACCCTCAGATCAGCATGGCCGGCGCCAAAGAACTGAATTTCTTCATCGCCGACCGCAACTGGCCACGCGGGGTCGCGTGGTACCAATCGCATTTCACCCGCCCGGCCCCTGTGCGCGGGGAATCCTCGCCCGGCTACTCCAACTATCCGTGGCACCCTGGCGTCGCCCAACGCATGGCCGACCTCCTGCCCGACGCCCGTCTCATCTATCTGGTGCGCGACCCCATCCAGCGGGTCGTCTCGCACTACCTCCACCGCCATTCGCTTGGGTTGGAGCATCGTCCACTGGCCGAGGCGCTGGCCGACCCCGGCCCAGACAACCCCCTGGTCACGCGCAGCCGCTATCACTGGCAGTTACAGCAATTCCTGCCCTTCTATCCCCTGGAACGAATCCTCATCATTGCAGCCGAAGACCTATACTACCACCGGCTTGAAACCCTGCGACGCATCTTCGCCTTCCTCGGCGTCGATCCTGATTTCAGCAGCAGCGGCTTCGCACGGGTCAAATATCGCAGCCAGGAACTGCGGCGCCTCGGCCCCTGGGGGCTAAAGCTACGGAAGTATTCCTACGAACACATGAATCGCACCGCGCCGGCGCTGCAGCGATTTCTCACCTACTGGGCCTGCTATCCTCTATCGGCGCGCATAGAACGGCCCGCCTTGTCGGAAGGCCAACGTCACGCCCTTAGCGCCTGGCTCTGGCCTGATGTCCAACAACTGCGGGCGCTCACCGGGCAAGCCTTTGCGCAATGGTCGCTCTGAACCAGACATGACGGCGCCCCTGTTCTCAGTCATCATCCCCACCTACAACCGGCCCCAACCGCTGGCCGCCTGCCTGAACGCGCTTGCTGATTCGACTCTGCCGGCTTCTGCCTACGAAGTCATTGTCGTGGATGATGGCGGCGCCAACGACCTGGCGCCTATCGTGGCCGGCGCCTCCAGACGCCTGGCGATCACGCTCCTCAGCCGGGCGCACGGTGGGCCGGCCGCAGCCCGGAACACGGGCGCAGCCGCGGCGAAGGGCCGTTTCCTGGCCTTCACCGATGACGACTGCCGGCCTGCCAACGACTGGCTGGAGCATCTGGCGGCGCGTTTTGGCCGCCAGGCCGAGGCCGCCGTGGGTGGGGCCACGCTCAACGCCTTGCCCGACAACCCCTTCGCCGCCGCCAGCCAGACGCTCACCCACTATCTGTACGAATACTATCTGGGGGGGCGGCGTGAGGGCGGCTTTTTTACCACCAACAACCTGGCCGTGCCCAGGGCCGGCTTTCTGTCCCTGGGCGGCTTCGATACCAGGTTCGCAACCCCGGCAGCTGAGGATCGCGAGTTCTGCAATCGCTGGCGCAACCAGGGTCTTGAGCTCGTCTATGCCCCAGAAGTGATCGTTCATCATGCCGCCAACCTCACCCTACCGGCCTTCATGCGCCAGCACTTTGCCTATGGCCGTGGCGCCCATCACTTCCACCAGGCCCGCGCCGCCCACGGCCAAAAGCCCCTCATGCTGGAGCCACTGGCGTTCTATCGCGACCTGCTCAGCTATCCCTTTCGGCGCCATCCGCCCAGCAAGGCCCCTCTCCTCTCGGCCCTGCTGGTCTTGGCGCAAGGGGTCTATGGCCTGGGCTATTTTGCCGAGAAGCTGATTCTGACCAGACGACCGGGCCGCAGCGACAACGCCCATCGTCTGGAACCGGTCTGCTGATCGCCTCCCCGCCGCCAGGGACAAAACCTGGATGACCGCTTCCACCCTCGCACCGTCCCTTCGACCCACCCGCCTCCAGATCGGGTTATGGGCGGTTCTGGTTGTGGCCATGCTGATCATCGTCGCCGCCGATTTTGGCGCCTCGGTCGCCATCAGCATGGACGGCAGCCATTACATCGTCCTGGCCGAGTCATTGAGCAACGGCCCGGCCTACGGTCTGATCAGCCGGGCGCCGACCCCGCCCGACGCCAACCATTCCCCGTCGCCGTTTCCCTGGGGCTACCCTCTGCTGTTATCGCCGTTGGTCGCGGCCTTACCCGGCCGTCTGGACCTCCTGGGCCTGCCCTCGCTCGTGGCCACGCTGGTCAATATATGTCTGATCTTCTGGGGCTGGCGGTGGCTCGGACGCGGGTCCACCTGGTGGGGACTGGCCGTGGCCGGGCTTTATGGCCTCTCCCCGCTCACCATCGATCTTGCTAACCGCGTCTTCTCCGAGGCCGTTTTCACCACCTTCCTGCTGGCCGGCATCATCGCCATCGAAGGGGGCGTCCGCCGCCTGCCCGGTCGGCTTCCGGTCTGGTGGCAAGCGCTCACCGCCGCCCTGCTGGTGATGATGGTGTTCACGCGCACGGCCGGGTGGGCGATGCTGGCCGGTTTGTTTGGCTACGTGCTGATCCGACGCCGGCGCGGCGGCCTGCGCCCCCTGGCCATTCTCTCTATGTGGATGGCCATCTGGACGGCGTGTGTCGTCTACCTGACGCCCGTCTCCGCCCGCGACCTGCTGCCCACGTCCTATGCCCAGCAACTGCAAGGCATCGTCGAAGGCGACCATCGCGGTGACAACGACCGCGGTCTGTCCTATCCCCAGACCTTGCTCAACCTGGCCAACCGGCGGCTGTACCGCGACATTCCCTCGGCCGTCGCTCCCGGTCTGGCCAGCGGTCTCGCCCGCGTCCTCGCCGCCCGCTGGGGCCTGGAGGCCGGGCTGCCGTGGTTGGGCCGGGCGATCAGCCTCCTCCTCCTCCTGGGCTTTGTACGCTGGGCGCGCAACGGAGGCGCCTCGGCCTCCCTTCTGGCGGCGGCGCCTTATCTGTTCGTGCTGATGGGATGGCGGGTGTTGGGGCCGCGTCTGCTCTATCCGCTGCAGCCGCAGCTCTTCTATGCCCTTTTGTGCGGTCTCGAGGCCCTGCTGCTGGCCCTTCCGCCCCTTCGTCGCCCAGCCCTGCGGCGACGAATGATCGTGCTTGCCGGCGGCATACTCATCTGTCTCTATGCAGCAATCGCCGTCCTCAGCCCCGCGGACGCCGACTATGCCCACGACCTGGAAGAGCGCGGGCGATGGCTGCGGGCCAACACACCGCCCACCGCCACCCTCATGTCCCGCCTGCCCGAAATCGACTTCGTCTTCAGTCGCCGTCGCGGGTTACCCTACCCCCGCGACATCGACGCCTTCTCGCCCGAACAGCTTGCCGCCTTTCTCTGGGCGGCCGATGTCGATTTCCTGATCGTCGAAAAACAGACCGGCGGCTGGAGCCTGGCTGGCGACGATGCCACGCCGCAGCGAAGCTACCGACCAGACGCCACGCTCGATCATATCGGCGAACTGGCGCAGACGCTGCACGCTCAGGGCCGATTGCAGCTTCGCTACCGCGCCGCCAATGAATTCGTCGCTGTGTACGAGGTGAAATAGTTGTGCGACCGCACGCAACACGCACTACGCAACACGCACCCCTATCTCGTGCGCAACAGCCGCAACCCATTCAAAACCACAACCAGCGTGCTGCCTTCGTGCCCCACCACGCCCAACGGCAAGGGGATGCCCACCGTCAGCGTCGTCGCCGCCAGCAACACCATCATCCCCACAGCAAAAACCATATTCTGGGCGACGATGCGCCGCGAACGACGCGAGAGGCGGAGCGCAAACGCCAGCTTGGCCAGATCGTCCGACATCAGCACCACATCTGCCGTCTCCAGCGCCACATCCGTGCCCGCCGCGCCCATGGCAATCCCCACCGTCGCCACGGCCAAGGCCGGCGCGTCGTTGACGCCGTCGCCCACCATGGCCGTGCGTGCACCCCTGGCCTGATAGTCCTTCACCACCTGCACCTTGCCCGCCGGCAACAACTCGGCGTGCACCTGGTCGATGCCCAGCTCGCCGGCAATGCGGTCGGCCACCAGTTTGTGATCCCCCGTCAACATCACAATCGTCTTCACACCGTTGGCGTGCAGGTCGGCCACCGCCCTGGCCGCGATCGGCCGCACCAGATCGGCAATAGCCAACACACCCAGAAGCCGCCCTGAGCGGTGATCCTCACTGACGAAAATCACCGTCTTGCCTTCCGCCTGCAAATCCTTCACCTGGGGCGGCAAAGCGTCGCCGCTGTGACCATTCTGGCCAAAAAGCAGGCGTTCGTTCCCCACCACCAGGCTGCGCCCGCCCACCGTCGCCCGCACCCCCTGCCCCGGCGCCGACACGAAATGCTCCGGCTCGGCCAATACCAGGCCGCGAGCCTGGGCCGCCCGCACGATGGCCCTGGCGATCGGGTGCTCGGAGCGGCGCTCGGCGCTGGCCACCAGACGCAGAAACTCCGCCTCGGCCAGGGCATCGAAGACGACGACATCGGTCAGTTCCGGCCGGCCGCTAGTGAGGGTGCCGGTCTTGTCGAAGGCGACGGTATCGATGGCGGCGGCGTTCTCCAGATGGACGCCGCCCTTGAACAGAACGCCGTTGCGGGCGCCGGCGGCGATGGCCGAAAGGATCGAAGCCGGGGTGCTGATCACCAAAGCGCAGGGCGAAGCCACCACCAGCAGCGTGATAGCGCGATAGAACACATCCATGAACGGCCGCTGCAAGACGAAAACGCCCGCCAGCAACACCAGCGTCACCGTCGCCAACACACCCACGGCATAGGGATGGGCAAAGCGGTCGATCAGCCGTTGGGTGGGGGCGCGCTCGCTTTGCGCCTCGGCCACCAGGTCGATGACCTTGGCCAGGGTCGAATCCTTGGCCTCCTTACTGCAGCGGACATCCAGCGCCCCCTCCTGGTTCATCGTCCCGGCAAAGACCTCATCTCCCAGCCCCTTGCTCACCGGGATCGATTCGCCGGTGATGGCTGCCTGGTCGACCGACGTCTGCCCGCGCACCACCACGCCATCCACCGTCACCTGCTCGCCGGGGCGGATGACGACGATATCGCCCGGACGCACGGCTTCCACCGGCACCCGCCGCTCGTGCTCGCCCAGCCGCACCGTCGCCTCCGTCGGACGCAGCGCCGTCAGCGATTCGATAGCGTTGCGCGTCCGGTCCATGGCATATTCCTCCAGCGCACCCGACAAACTGAACAAGAACAGCAGTGTGGCGCCCTCGGCCCATTCACCGATGGCCGCCGCCCCAACGGCAGAGGCGATCATCAAAAAATCGACATTGAGCACCCCGTGCCGGAGGTCGCGGGCGGCCTCGCGGGCGCCATCATGCCCGCCAGCCAGATAGGCCAGGACAAAGAAAACGATGGTGATCTGGGGAAAGGCCGGGATCGGAGCCAACCGCTCGGCCACAATACCCAACACCAGAAACAGCAACGTCAGCCCGGCCCAGATCAGCCCGATGTTGCGCTGCCAGAACGGCGGCCGAGGCTTGACACTGCGCTCGGCCACCTCGTAGCCTAACTCGGCAATGCGCCGCTCGACGCTGGCCAGCGCCTCAGCGGCTTGATAGTGCACACCCACCACCCGCGCCGCCGGATTGGCCGAAACCTTGTGAATGCCGGGGATGGCGTACAGCTCGCGCTCCAGGTTGAGGGCGCAATTGCGGCAACTGACGCCGCCCAGTTCCAGGGTGCAGCGGCGCATCCGGCTGCCCAGGCGGATGCCCAGGTCGTCGGCGATGCCCTCGACTTCATCCGGGTCGAGCTGGTTGGGGTCGTAATGCAGATGCAGCACACCGCCGTCGAAATCGATCTGGGCGCCATGAACACCGCGATGCTGGTGCAGCACCTCCAGCAACAACCGGGCGCACTCGACTCCGTCGTCCTCCGGCAGGACGATGGGCACATCCATCTCACGTTCGAGCATGGCGATCCTCCTCACCAGCCGATGTCGGGGCTTCCTGCGACTTGCAGCCGGCGCACAGACCAAAACCATCCACGCGCAACCGGCGCAGATCGAAGTCCGAGACGGCGCGGATGGCGGCATCGGCCACCTCCAGGCAGTCCAGCGGCAAATCGACAATGCGACCGCAGCCCACGCAGATCAGATTGGCGTGCGGGCTGAGATCGGTCTCGTAGCGCACCCCCTCGGCGCCGCTCGGAATCTCGATGATCTCGCCCAAGTCGCGCAGCACCTCCAGCGTGTTGTAGACCGTGGCCAGGCTGATGGCCGGCTGCTCCCGCCGCACCTGTTCGTAGACCTGGCCGGGCGAGGGGTGCGCGCGGCTGGCGGCCAGGTGGCGGCAGATGGCCAGACGCTGGGGCGTCAGGCGATGGCCGCCCGCTTGCAGGGCGGCAGTCAGCATCTGGTAGCGGTCGGGTTGGGTCTGGGGTGCGTCCATACGGCTTGAGGCGACGATTTGGTGGGCGGTGGTTACTGGTTATTGGTTATTGGTTACTGGTTACTGGTTACTGGTTACTGGTTATTGGTTACTGGTTACTGGTTACTGGTTATTGGTTACTGGTTACTGGTTACTGCCTACTGATTACTGACCACTGACTACTGACCACTGACCACTGACTACTGATTAGAATTGTTCTAAATAATAGCATGGCTGGCGCTTCGTGACAAATCGCACAAGGCCCCAACCGGTCACGCGGAAGAACCTGGGTCAAGCGACCGCTCGGCAACAGATTGAAAGCGGAGTCAGCACCCCCTGGTGCGGCTTGTGCGCCTATAAGTCGCACGTGGGCGTGCTCCACTCCGCCGAAATTCGTGTTCTCCCAAAAAAGCCCAATCAACCACCCACACCAAAACAAACCCCAAAAATATCCGTGTTCATCCGTGCCCATCCGTGTCCCCCCCCCCAAAAAAAGCCCAATCAACCACCCACACCAAGACAAACGAACCCAAAAAATCCGTGTTCATCCGTGCCCATCCGTGTCCCCCCCCCAAAAAAGCCCAATCAACCACCCACACCAAGACAAACGAACCCAAAAAATCCGTGTTCATCCGTGCCCATCCGTGTCCCCCCCCCCAAAAAAAGCCCAGTCAACCACCCACACCAACAAACGAAAAAATCCGTGTTCATCCGTGCCCATCCGTGTCCCAAAACGATTTACGGCGGCAAATAGCGGATGGTGAGGCGCGGGCGGCTGCTGGGCGTGGTGGATTCACTGCTGGCAAAGTCGAGGCCGTCGGTGTCGCTGGCGTTGGCGAAGATCAAGCCCTGATTGCGGGCGGGGGTATCGAGCCAGGCTTGAACCAGGGCCACGCCTTCGGGTTTGAGGACGATGGTGTAGCTGCCGGTCTGGGCGGCGCTGACGCTGCCGAGGACGGTGGCCCCGCGATCCAGACCCCCGCGGGCGCCGGCCGTCTGCCAATACTTGCCGATGGCGTAGATCTTCCAGGTGGCCTGACTCTCGACCCACGGCCGCTTCAGCTCATAGATCGAGTAACGAGCAGCGGAGGGGTCGAGGACGGCGACCGTGATCCGGACGTCCTGCACCCTGCTGCCGGCGGGGATGAAGCCGGCGATGTCCCAGCGGACGAGAGTCGAGAGGTCCTTGCCCGTGCCGGGTGGGTCGTCGCCATCGACCAGCAGTTGGCTGACGCCGCCAAAGACGAGCGTGTTCCGGCTTTGCGAGAGATAGGTGTCGTCGGTTTTCTGGTAAGTGGTGTTCGGCGCCAGGCCATTCTGGAACGAGATGGTGCGCAAGAGGGAGGGAGTGGGCGTGATCGTCGGCGTGGCGGTGGGTGCGGCCGTCGCCGTCGGCGTGGCGGTTGGCGTCGCTGTGGCCGTCGCGGTTGGCGTCGGCGTCACTGTCTCGGTCGGCGTCGGCGTGGCCGCGGGCGGGGGCAAGAAGGAAAGGGTCAGTTTGGGCCGGCTGGCGGCAGCGGCCGCCTGGCTGCTGTAGAAGTCGGCGCCATCGGTGATCGTGCTGGCGGCCAGGATGAGGCCGTGGTTGCTGCCGGGGTCATCGATCCAGCCCTGGAGGACGGCCAGGCCATCAGGGTTGAAACTGAAGGAGCGGGCGCCGAGAGCATTGGGGGTGAAGCTGAGCAGCGAGAGCGATGCGCGGTCGGCGGTGCCCTGTGCGCCCGCCATTTGCCAGGGGACGCCGTCTGCCGCCTGGGTCCAGGTGGCTTCGGCTTCGTTCCAGGGCCTGGCCACAGCAAAGGCGGCGTAGGCCCCGGCCGTGACATTGAAGACATCGACGCTGAGTGTGGCGGCCGTCAGCTGGCTGCCGGGGGGGAGGGCGCTGAGGTCCCAGCGCAGCAGGCAGGCCAGGTCGTTGCCAGACAGGGGCGGGTCGTCGCCATCCACCAGACAAGCCGAATCAGCGCCAAGGTTCTTTTGCGGTTCGGCCTCCGACAGGGTGGCGTCGGCGGCCCCAGCGTAGTCGGCAGCGGGCAGAAGGCCCTGCTGGAAGGAGATGGTTTGAGGAGGAGGGGGCGGTGGCAGATGGTAGGCGTCCTGCACCTGGCCATCGAGTGAGATGAACTCGAAATCGAGCGTCGTCGCGGTGGCGGTCACGCGCATAGCGCCCCAATCGGCGTTGTAGCGGGCCTGGCTGCCCTGCACCGGGGCGCCGAAGCCATAGCGCGAGGCTCCGCCCAGACCGTTGACAAAGTAGACGATGCCATCGCCGGTGATGCGCTCGTAGGTGTGGTCGTGGCCGCTGAGGACCGCATCTGCGCCCCAGGCGGCAAACGGCCACTGCATCCAGGCGCTGTTGCCGTGGCCGCCGGACGAGAAGGGCGGGTGATGGAAGGCGACCAGGTTCCAGGGCGAGGTGGAGGCGGCGAGTTGGGTCTGGAGCCAGACGGCCTGGACAGAGTCGGCGGCGGCGCCATCCGGTTCGCTGCTGTTGCTGTTGAGGATGAAGAAGTGCAGCGGCCCCCAGATAAAGTCGTAGTAGCGCTCGTTGCCGGATGTGGCGGCGAAACCGGCCCCAGGCAGGGCGAAGTAGTCGAGATAGGTGTCGGGGCCGGGGGTGGCGTCGGAGTAGTCGTGGTTGCCCAGCGAGGGGAAGAAGCGGTTGGTGGCCGCCTGGCCGGTGGGGCAGCGGCTGCCGGTGGTGGTGATGTCTTTGAGGAAGGTGCAGTAGTAGGCGCCGGTGGATTCGTCGTATTTGGCTGTGCCCACGCCGCCGGCGGTGTTGTAGTAGTCATCGCCGGTGGTGACGATGAAGGCCGGGTTCCACCCTGCCACCAGGTTGGCGACGGCCGCCTCGGCGCTGTTGTCCATGCCGTAGTCGCCGATGACGGCGAAAGTGACCGGGGTCGTCTGGCTGCGCGGGGCAGCGGGCGGGGCAGCGGGCGCGGCGGTGGGCGCGGCGCCATCGGCGCGGGCCAGGCCAAGGGCCAGCAGGGGCGCGAGCAGCAAGAGAGAAAGCAAACGCTGTTTGTTCATGGCGGCATCCCTGTCATCGAGCTGGGGTTGGCTCCGTCCTGGAGGTAGACTGAAGCTTAGCCATAAGAAGCCGCAAAGTCAATCCGACCGGAGAAGGAGAGAGGCAAAGACAAGCCCCCTGGCGTGTGGGCCAGGGGGCAGGAGGGCAACGAGGCAGGCGGCTGGGGCCGGATGGCGTCAGGGCGCCACGATTCCCCAGATCTGGAACCAGGCGTCTTTGAGGCTATCCGTCTGGTTCTTGAAATAGGCGCCATTGGGGTAGGTGTTGGAACCGCTGAAGCGCGTGAAGTAGGACCGCCCATTGCTGGCGGTGGTGACAAGGTTGAGGTAATAGGTGGTTCCGGCGGTCAGGGGGCCAATCGGCGAGGCGAAAACCACGGTAGAGGTCTGGAACGATTTGCCGCTCGATGTATTGGTGATCTGGCTGGATGAGATGTTGATCTGTGACCCGGCCAGCGCCGGGCCATAGCGGCTGGCGCTGAGGGTGAGCATCAGATCGGCGTTGGGCGCGGTGATCTCGCGCGAGAGTTGCAGGACGATGTGCGTGAGGCGGTAGCTGCCGCCGCCCACGGCGCCGTAGCGGAAGGATTGCGACCCGCTCTGGCCCTTTTTGACCGCCATCTTGTCGCTGCCGCTGGTGTTTTGTTGCAGGAGAGACGGGGCAGGCGAGGTGGTCGGTGTGGCGGTGGCAGGCCGCGTGGGCGTGGCGGTGGGCGCTGGTGTGGATGTGGGGGTGGCGGTCGGCGCCGGCGTGGCCGTGGCGGTTGGCGTCAGTGTCGGCGTGGCCGTGGGGGGAGGCGCCGTCGTGGTCGTGGCAGAGGGGGTGGCCGTTGGCGCCACAACCGGCATGGCGATGTCGAGCAGCCAGGTGTTGCCGCTCGCCTGGCTGCTGACCAGCGTCTGTGGGATCACCAACGGGTCGGCGGCGCCGGGCCGTTGTGCGCGCACCAGGCGCGGCCCCGGCAACAGCCAGCCAATGCGATAGGCGCCCTGGTCGTCGGTTACCGAAGACCCGATCACAGGCTCACCGGGGTCGAACAGGCCATTGCCATTGCTATCGACCAACACCTCCACCAGGGCCTCGGTGACGCCCGGTTCCCCCAGCCCTTGCTCGCCATCGCCGTTCAGGTCGTCGAAGACGATGCCCGCCAATGTGATCGGCAGGCAGTCGCCGAAGTCGATGCCGGTCACGGGGCCGCCGGCCACATCGACCGTGCGACCCACCGCCGTTGTGCTGACATAGCCAGCCAAATCGACCTCGATCACCCTGTAGCTGCCGGCGGTGAGAGCGTCAAAGCTATAGCTGCCGTCGGCGCCGGTCATGACGCCGCTGCTATAGGTTGTGCCCCATGTTGGCGCATCGAGCGCATAGACCATCACACCGGCCAAACCCGATTCGCGCGCGCCACGGATGCCATTGCCGTCGGCGTCGAAAAAGACGACGCCAGAGATGCTCCCCGTCCCGGCGGCGTGTGTGGGGGCAAGGGAGAAGACAAACAACAAGCTCAGGATCAGGCTGCTGGCCGCCGCCAGGCTACGCCCGCGGGGGCGATGATGACTTTCCATGACATGTTCCTCGGGTTTCAGGTGCGACGCACTTTGAAAGTGCGTCGCACCTGGTCTAATCGGAAGCATAGCATAGCCTTACAGCATCAAACCTGACAAAATGCTTACAACCTGTCGGCAAAAAACAACAAGGCCCCCTGGCGGAGAAGCCAGGGGGTCTTGTTGGTGAAGGGTCGTGCGCTCGTCCGGTCAGGAGACCGGGACGAAGGGAAAGCGATCAGCGGCTGCGCAGGATCATCGGCGCGAATAGCTTCTTGAAGCCGCCTTCGGGCTGGTTGAAGATGGGGCCGAAGAACTGGCCGTTGGGCTGGCTCTGCAGCTTGTACCAGTAGGTGTGGCCGGCCCCGGCTTCGGCATCCAACCACCCGTAGCTGGCGCCCGATTCACCCCGGCTGGGGATCAGGGCGGAGACGGACTGGTACGAACCCTCGCTCTCAGAGGCCCGCCAGACCACGAAACCGGTGATGTCTTCTTCGCTGAAGGTCGTCCAGCGCACCATCACGCCATCGTTGCTGTTCATGGCGGTGAAGCTGGAGAGGGCGACGCCGGTGGGGGCGATGTAGCCGAAGTCGGCCAGGGTGTAGTTCTGTCCGCCCACCACCGTCACCACATGCGGTGAGGGGGTGGTGCGCACCAGGCCGGGCTGGCTGGACGGGACCGAAACCTGGTAGGTGCCGGGCGGCAGGTTCGAGAACAGGTAGGCGCCGTTGACCGTAACCGTGTTCCACGTCTGGCCGCTGCCCAGGTTGAGGAGTGAAACGGGCACACCGTTGATGCCGGTCGTCTCGCCGCCATCCTGGACGCCGTTGCCGTTGCTATCGAAGTAGACGAAGTCACCGATCGAGGCCGGGGCGACGATGGCGAGGGCGTAATCCTCCACCTCGCCGTCGTTGGCCAGCCCGGTGAAGCTGAGATTGCCGGTGCTGCTGAAGCGGAAGCGGGCGAAGGTTTGGGGGGTGAGGGTGGCGTTGGCAGGGACGGGAACGGAGAGGACGTTGACGCCCGCGTTCAGCGGCTGATTGGTGAAGATATGGTCGCCGGCCTGGCTCCAGGAGCCGTCATCGGCGAAGTCGATCCAGGCATCGAGCCGGCCCGAAGCCGAGGCCGTGACCGTAACCGTGGTGCTGGAGCCGGGGAAGAACGGCCCGAAGCTGACGCCGTCTTCGTCGTCGCTCACGGCCAGGTCGTCGCCAGTGGCGGCGGCGTCGGGCTGGCCGTCTGGCTCGCTGTCCACGCTGGCGCCCAGGTAGAAGCCCGGCACGATGACATGGCGGGCGCCGTTCTGGTCGAGTTTGGTGGGATAGGTGGGCTGCGGCGCATCGCCGAAGTCCGCCTCGACGCAGATGAAGTTGACGGTGTCGCCTTGATCCGGTACGTTGTTGCTGTTCACATCCGCTGCGCCTTCGACCAGGGCGGTGTTGTAGCCGCTCAGGCTGGTTCCCACCACGTCGAAGGGGATGTTGACGGTGAAGGCATCGTTCGGGTCAAGGTACTGGGCGTTGATCACCGTCAGGTTGTTCCAGTCGATGATGCCGTTGAGGTTATCGAACGAGCTTTCTTCCGGCGAGGCAGCCTTGGTCGAGTACTGCAGACAGGCGTTGTCGAACAGATCGATCAGCGGCAGCAGCGAGATGGTGCTTTCGCCGGTGTTGGTGATCTTGATGCTGAAGGTGACTTGCTCGCCGACATAGAAGACGGTGCGGTTGCTGGGCGTCTGCTGGCTCTTGTCCACCGCCAGATCGACCTGGTAGAGACCGGCGTCCCAGGTGGTCACGTTGGCGCCGGAGGCCAGGGTGAAGTTGGCTGTGCGGCCGGTGACGATGTTGGGGTCGCTGTCGCGCTCGTCGGGGTTGGGGTTGCCGTCATCCACGTCCGGCGGGCTGAGCACATAGCCCACGGGCGGGATGAAGTCGATGAAGTAGTCGCCGGCCGGGGCCGTGAAGCTGTAGTAGCCGCTGGCGTTGGTGGTGGTCGTCAGGAAAGGCACCACTCCGCCCACCTGCCATAGCTCGACCGTCACACCCTGCACGCCCAGCTCGCCCCCATCCTGGATGCCATCGGCGTCGAGGTCGCGCCAGACGAAGTCGCCGACCACGCTATCCTGGGCTGCGTCCTCGAAGTCACGGTCGACGGCGTTCTCGCCCAGGCCGAGGACGAAGGAACTGCTGCTCATCTGGCTGATGTTGTCGGGGTTGCCGCCGTCGGCGTCGGCCAGGCTGGCGTAGCCGGTGGGGTTGGTCTCGACGATCTGGTAGAGGCCGGGCTGCAGGTTGGTGAAGCTGTAGTTGCCGAAGCCGTTGGTGGCGGTATTCGTCACCACATCATCGGCGGTGTTGAGGATGCCATCGGGACCGGCCCAGCGCAGGCTGACGGCCACCAGCACCAGGGGGCTGTCGCCGGGGTCGTCGCAGAAGCCATCACCGGTGCCATCGCAGACCGTACCGCTGATGCTGCCGGGCTGCTGGTTGTAGCCGAAGTCCAGGCCGCTGGTGTTGCCGGTGACGGTGATGGGGGTGGAAGGCGTCTCGGTGGCGGCGTAGTCGGTGCGGGGCAGGTCGGTCTCGTCGGCGTCCAGCACGGTGCAGGTGTCGCCATTGGGCACGCCGGCCACACTCCAGGCGCCGGTGGCATCGGTCTGCGCCGTCACTGTGCCCAGGATGGTGCAGACGACGGTCACAGTCACGTTGCTAAAGCCGGTCTCGCTTTCGTCGTTGCCGCTGTTGTTGGCGTCGTCGTAGACGCGACCGCTGAGCGTGAAGAGCGAAGCGCCGCCCAGCGTGTATTTGAAGCCAAAGTCGACGAGCAGGTTGGTGTTGCCGCCGCTGATGTCGGCCTGGCCCACCCGATCCAGCCCACCGACGTTGTCGTAGGTCTGGGTGTAGCCGACCAGGCTGGCGGGATCGACCTGGACGATGTAGTTGCCGTCGGCCAGGCCGGTGAACTGATAGAGGCCGCTGACGTCGGTGGTCATCGCCGCCAGGAAGGTGTCGCCGCCGTCGAAGGTGTTGCTGTTGTTGTTGTCGCGGTAGAGGTTGACGGTGACGCCGGACAGACCCGGTTCGCCGCCATCCTGCACGCCGTCGGCGTCGGGGTCGCTCCACACCCGGTCGCCGATGACGCCGCTGTTGTCGCGGCCAAAGTCGAGGCCGATCCGCTCCTGGCCGGCGATCTGGGTGACGGTGAAGGAGACCGGCGTGGTGGCCTGGGTCAGGCTGGCAGGGATGTCGGGGTCGCCGGTGTTGTAGGTGACGGTGTAGGTTCCGGGCGGGACGATAAAGCCCCACTCGCCATCGCCGTCGGTCGTGGTCGAGACCGGGTTGCCCGGCCCGGCGCCCAGGTCCACCCCGGCCGGCGGGGTGATGGTGACGGTGACGTTGGGCAACACCGTTTCGCCGGCGTCGAGGATGCCATTGCCGTTGACATCATAGAAGACGTGCCCCTCCATCTCGCTGGCTTCGATGAAGCCGAAGTCGGCCTGGGTGTAGTCCTGGCTGGCGGCCAGGCTGACGGCGTGGGTCGAACCGGTGGTGGCCACCATGACGCCGATCTGCCCGGCGTTGGGGCTGCTGGGCGGGGCCGGCACCTGCTGCTCTTCGGCCTTGACCACATAGTTGCCGGGGGGCAGGTTGTCGAAGAGGTAGGAACCGACGCCATCGGAGAGGGCCACGGCCACGATCGGTTCGCCGGGGTCGACGTCGCCGTTGGCATTGGTGTCGTAGTAGAGGCTAAGGACGCCGCCGACCGCCACATAGGGTTCGCCGGCATCGCCGCCGCCGGGTGTGCCGGCCGGGCCGATCTCGTCGCCGTCGTTGTCATACCACAGCCGGTCGCCGATGGAGCCACCCCAGTTGTAGCCGAAGTCGGCGGTATCGACCACCTGGCCGGCGGTGGTGATGGTGACATCGCGCGGGTTGGTGGTGCCAAAGGTGGGATCCATGGCAGCGCCAATGGTGGTAACGACGCCATAGGGCGTGGTGGTGCTGCTGGTGGTCAGGACCTGCACCAGATAGTCATCGGGGTGCAGGCCGGTGAACTGATAGAGGCCGTTGGCGTCGGTGGTCGTCGTCTGCAGCAGGGTGTCGCCGCCGTCGATGACGCCATCGTTGTTCTGGTCGATGTAGAGCCGGACGGTGATGTTGGGCAGGCCGCTTTCGTCCGCATCTTTGACGCCATCCTCGTCCTTGTCCAGCCAGACGGTGTCGCCGATGCTGGCCGTGCCGGGTGGGCGCAGGCCGAAGTCGGTGTTGCTCTCACCGGCGGTGGTGGCCGTGCGCGGCTGCGTGGGGCTGAAGGTGGCGGTGTAGCCGGCCGGGATGGTGCCGGGCGTCAGGGCCACGTTGTAGGTGCCGCCGTTGGTCAGCCCGTAGATGCGGTAGGCTCCGTTGGCATCGGTTGTGTCGCACTTGGCCGCGCCGCCGCCCGTGGGGGTGGCGCAGACCTCGACGCCAGCCAGACCCGGCTCACCGGCATCCTGGATGCCATCGCCGTCCAGGTCGGACCAGACGCGGTCGCCGAGGCTGGCGGTGAGGGCGGTGGTGGCGGGGGCGCTGCTCACGGTCAGGGCCGAGGTGTCCAACGTGGCCTGATTCTCCACCACATCGACGCCGGCGGGGTTGTTGACCGTGGCCTGGAAGGTGAGCTGCGGCGAGACGACCACGCTGTTGGAGGTAGCCGAAGACCAGGTCTGCGTGCCATTGCTGGCGCTGGCGGCAAACGTCACTTCGCCCGGCGTCGTCCCAATCGAGGCCGTGCAGGTCCAGGTGAAGGTGGCCGAGCCGCCATTGGGGACGTTCTGGACGCCGGGCGAAGCGCCGCCGCACGAGGCATTGGCGCCGCTGACGCCGGTGACGGCCAGGGTGCTGGGCGAGACATTGTTGATAGCGGCGCCGGAATCGTTGGTCAGGGTCATGCGCACGGTGATCGTGTCGCTGCCCTGCACCAGGCTGGGGCCGGCGCTGATGCTGCTGCCGCCGACGGGATTGCCGGGCGGGATTGCCCAGTTGATCGTCAGGGAGGGACGCCGGCTGGTCGTGCCATCCTCGCTGGAGGCATAGGCGGCGTCAGCGGTGCTCGTCCCGCTGGAGAGGAGGACGACGCCATTGTTGGTATAGGTGCCGTTGTACCACTGCTGCACGAGTGTGGTCAGGTTGAGCGACTTGTTGCCGGTGGTGCTGGGGGTGAAGGTCCCCTGGCTAGCGGCGTCGTAGTCGCTGGCGCTAAAGGCGCCGCTGGCCCAGGTGCCGGCCGTGCCGGTGCCGTTGGGGTCGTTCCACTGCACGCCGTTGGTGGCGCTGGTGCCTTCGACCCAGGCCGTGAGCAGCCGATGCACGTTCTGCACCTGGTTGGTCTTGGCCGTGCGCACGTTCAACGTCATCGTGGCCGAGCTGATGCTGGCCCCGGCGGGGATGCCGCTGAGGTTGAACTTGACCAGGGCATGCTTACGCTTGGTGGCTTCGGGCCGCACCTTCATCGTATTGTCGGTGCCATAGTTGTCGTTGCCGCCGGAATCCTCCTGGATGTAGGAGTCGGGGACTTCGCCGGCGCCGGCCTCGCGGATGATTGTCTGGCCGCTGCAGCCGTTGGGCGTGTAGGTGATGATGATCTGCGGGCGGAAGGTCGTGGTGCCATTGGTGCGCGTGCCCCAACTGACCGTGTTGGTGGCGCTGCCGACCGGGACCATGGCCAGGCCGCGGTTCGTGCCGCCGCTCAGCCAGCCGCTCACGGTCGAGGTCAGGTCGGCGGTGAGGGTGGTATTGTTGCTGGTCGGGTTGAAGGTGCCCAGATTGCTGGCGCTGTAGTCGCTGCTGCCAAAGTTGCCGCCAGCGCTGAGCCAGTCGTCGGTGCAATTGGGGCCTTGCCAGGCGGCGCCAACCGAACAAGTATTATTTGTGAATGTACCTTCGGTGAAGCTGGTGAGCAGACTGTGGATCTCGATCTGGCGGTTGGCGCCGGCGCCAGCGGTGGGGGTCAGGTTCAGCGAGGCGCTGTTGTAGAGGGCGCCGGCCGGCAGCGTCGTCGTGCCAATAGCGAAACGCAGCAGGCCCACCTTCAGTGCGCCGCTGGCAGACGAGGTATCGATGGTCGTGTCGCCGCCATTGTTCTTACCCACGTCAGCCTGGTTGATCCAGGTATCGGCGCTGGCGTCGATCGTCGTCGTGGTCTGGCAGGCGGCCGGTGGGGTGCCGCCGGTGTAGCCGGGTGTGCCGGGGTCGTTATGGCCCAGGTCCCAGGTCACAGTGTCGATGATGCCATCAGCGGGGTCGTCGGTGTCCAGGGCTTCGCCGCCGGCGTTGGGGCTGATGCCGCTGGCAAGGAAGGTGGTCCCGGCCGGCACGGTGTCGTTGACGACGATGCTCGAGAGCAGGTCATCGCCGGGGTAGCGCGGGATGATGGTGTAGGTCAGCGTCTGGCCAGGGGTGGCAGTGGCCAGGTTGACCGATTTGGTGATGGCCTGGATGAAGGGGAAGTCGGCGGTGGTGATGTTCTGGCCCGAGGTCAGGCTGAGGGCGAGCAACTCGATGGGCGGGAAGTAGCCGCCGGGGAGGTCGGGGTCGGTGCGATCCACCACCACCAGGTAGCCATCGGGGCCGAGGTCGGCGAAGAGATAGTTGCCGGCCGGGTCGGTCACGGCGGTGTCGATCAGTTCGCCGGGGTCAGCGACGCCGTCGTCATCGAGGTCGCGGTAGAGCCAGACGGTGATGTTGGGGATGGGGGTTTCGCCCACATCGCAGAGGCCATTGCCGTTGCCATCGATGCAGACCGTATCGCCGATGGAGCCAGGCGTCTGGCCGAAGTAGCCGAAATCGGCGTCGGTGACGGCGTTGCTCTGGGCGGTGAAGTCGGCGGGGCTGACCGAGTTCGGGTTGGCCGTGGTGGCCACATAGGGGTTGACAAAGTAGGTATCGACGACGCTGCCGGCCCCATCCACCGGGTCGACGATGTAGGAACGCGTCGGGTCGAGGTTGGTGAAGCTGTAGTTGCCGCCGCCGGCGGTGGTGGTCGTGGCAATCAGTACGTCCTGGCCGGCGTCGATGACGCCATTGCCATTGGTGTCTTCGTAAAGGTTGACGGTGACGCCATTAATGCCCACGTCGCTGCCATCGAAGACGCCGTCGCTGGCTACGTCCTCGAAGACCTTGTCGCCGATGCTGCCGGCGCCGCCGGGGCGATAGCCGAAGTCGACGTTCAGCCGCTGTTCGTCGGTGGCGAGGGTGACGGTGGTGGGGTCGTTGCCGGTGGTAAGGGTATAGGCCGCCGGCACGCCGCCGGAACCGGGCGCGGGCGCATCCACACAGTAGTTGCCCGCAGTCAGCCCGGAGAAGAAGTAGTTGCCGTTGGCGTCGGTGACTTTAGTCTGGATGGGGCCGCCGGAAGGCGGGCAGGAGCCGGCGTAGAGGTTGACGGTGACGCCGGCGATGCCTTCTTCGCCAGAATCCTGAGCGCCGTTGTTGTTCCAGTCACGGAAGACGGTGTCGCCGATGCCGCCGCCGCCCACCTGCACACAGCCCAACGAGCCGGTGGTGAGGGGCACGCCGGACTGAGTGAGGGTGTAGTAGTTACAGTACGAGCCAGGGCTGGCGTTGGCCGCCACCTGGGCGGTGAAGACCAACACCAGACTCTGCCCGGCGTTGATGGCCGAAGGGATGCTGAAGAAGGGTTGGTTGGTGCTATAGGGCAAGCTGGTATTGACGGTCGTGGTGGCGGTGACGTTGGCGCCATTGACGGTGACGCTGTCTTTGCTGACGAAGGTGAAACCGGCCGGCAGATATTCCTGGATGGTGACGGGGCTGCCGCTGGGGCCGGTGCCCAGGTTCTGCACGAGAACGGTGTATTGCACCGTGCCGCCCGGCGCCACGCTGGTGGGCGAAACGCTCTTGCTGGGGTTCAGCAGCGCCAGGCCGCCGGAGTAGACGGTTTCGGTCGAGGTCTGTGGCGGCAATTGGCTGGAGGTGACGGTGACGGTGTTATCGAGCAGGCCGCTGCCGGTGGCCTTGACCGTGACCAGGGATTCGAATTTCTGGCCGGGCTGCAGCGTGCCCACGTTCCACACCAGCGGGTTGGGGCCGCTGTTCTGGGCAGGGACGGCGCTGAGGAAGGTCACACCGCTGGGCAGCGCGTCGCTGACGACGACGTTGGTCAGGGTCAAAGTGCCCAGGTTGTAGAACTTGATTTTGTATTGGAAGGTGTCGCCGCTCTTGACGGCGGCGCGGTCGCTGGGTTTGCCGATGCCCAGACAGCCGTTCCAACTCACGACCGAAGGCTCGTAGTAGCGCCAGAGGTGGTCTTTGCCGTTATCCGAGCCGCCGGCGTCGCCGCCGAAGGTGTCGCCGCGGAAGACCGGGCAACCGCTGGCGTCCAAGATGGCTGCGGTGTTGTTGACCTTGATCTTGACCCAGGCGTATTCGGGCCGCGAATCGGTCAGCTGGCCCACAGCCCAACGGATGGCCTTGGGGCTGGTGTTGTCGGTCTGCGAGGTGGTGGCGGGCAGGGGCAGGGCCGCGCCCACGGTGCTGCCATCCACGCTGGCAAAGCCCAGCGTGGTGCTGACGGTGCCGGGCTGGTCTTTGGAGATGCGGCTGCCGGGATACTGGATGCGGTTCCAGGGGCCGACCTCGTCGTTGCCCATGGCGCTGCGCATGTCGGCGGCCGTTTTGGCGCTGGCCTGCCATTCGTCCCAGTCGAAGTTCCAGGCGTAGCCGCTCTGCGGGCCGCCCGTGGCGGCGGCAAAACCCCAGGGGCTGTTGCCGCGGCCATCGCCGTAGTCGACGATGGGCACGCTGCCGGCGGCGCCGTAGGTGGTAGCTTTGGCGCCCCAGGCAAAAGCCTGTTCGGCGTCCCACTTGTTGCAGGGGACATAGACATCGCCGCTGTTGTTGGTGATGCTCTTGGCGCCGCCCAGGGTGAAGGTCCCCACCACGCCGCAGCGGTTCACTTCCGATGGATTAGCGGCGTTGCTGAAGCTCTGCCAGGAGCCCCAGGCCGTGTCCGGGTCGGTGGAGTAGAAGATGCCGGTGTCGCCGTAGACGCCGGCCAGGGTGCCGCGGTGCAGGCCGCTGGCCGATACCACCGGGTTCTCGGTCACGCCCAGGACGTTGGGGCCGACGGCGGACAGGCCGATGAGCTGGCTGGTCAACTTGGCGCCGATGGGGCCGTCGCCGATGGCGATGGGCGACTGGCCCTTCATGGGCACGGTGACATAGCCGCCGCTGCCGTTGGGCAAGAGATAGCCCACATCGACCACCGTGACGCCGTTGGGAACATAGAAATCGACATGCCCGCCGACGCCGGTGGTGGTGCCATCGCGCGGCACGACCTTGATGATCAAGCCGAGCTCATCGTTGACCTGAAGCAAGGGCGTGCCCGGAACCCAACCGCCGCTGATGCGGTTGTCGAGCAGGGTCTGCGTGGCCGGGTCCAGGAACATGTAGACGAATTTGGTCTGCAGGTTGTGGGCGCTGGCAGTCTGTGGTCCCAGGTCGGGCAGGCGGCCGGGGAGGTCGATGCCGAAGGGGAACAGGCTGAGCAGCAGGGCCAGGACGGTGGCCAGGCTCAGGATGGCGTTGAAACGTCGAGTGCGAAGGGAAAGGCGGTGGTACATGGGTCCTCCAGGAGGGCAGGCGCCGGCGCGCCAGAAGAGTGTGCAGACGTCAGGAGGGACGTGCTGGTGCGTTCAAAGGGTCAAGACGGTGAAGCCTGCCGCAAGTAACGACGAGCGAAGGCCGATCGATCACTGAAACGCCGCTTCCATCCTAACGGATTTCCTGGCGAAATTTCCTTCCAATTCGCTTACAATCTGGCGCCGCGTCTTACCGGCGCTGCCGCAGCCACAGGGGGACGAAGACCTGCACCGCCGCCGCGCCTTCGGCCAGATAGCGCAGGTCGCCGTTGGTGACATCGTAGAAGGCTACGTGGCCGCGACCGTTGCCATCGACGGCAAGCGACACGTAGCCGCCGGCGTCGGCGCTGCCTTCGAGGGTCTCCACCTGCCATTGGCCGCCCTGCCGTCGCGCCAGCTTGAGCGTGGCGCTCGTGTCGTCGTAGTAGGCGATCCGAGGCTGGTCGGACGCCAACGCCAGCGAAATGGCGCCGGACAGCCCGACCTCAGCCACGTCCTGCATCTGCCAGATGAAGCCATTCCAGGCGGCATAGACCAGCCGGAAGCGCGTCCAGTCGAAGAAAGCGATGGCCGGCCGGCCCTGGCTGTCCAGCGCCAGCGAAGCATAGCCGCCCACATCGCCGTCGCTGGCCACGGTGGCATAGTCCCAGTTCCCGCCCTGGCCGCGGGCATAGATCAGGTCGCCATCCACGGCGTGATAGTAGGCGATGTGGACGACATTGGCGGCGTCCACCGCCACCGAGGCATAGGTGACAGGCCCGACGCTGTCGATGACCTGGGTCGTCCAGCCCTGGCCGTCCCAGGTGGCCAGTTTCAGGGCGTCGGTGGTGGCATCGAAATAGGTGATGTACGGCCGGCCCAGGGCATCCAGGGCGATATCGCTGCCGACGCCCACCTCACCTTCACTCTCCACCGTCTGCACCGTCCAGCCGTTGGCGCTCTGCCGGGCGTATTTCAGGTCGAGTTGGGTCAGGTCCTGGTAGCTGATGTGGGCGAAGCCGCTGCCATCGATGGCGATGGCGGCATCGCTGCCCACCTCGCCGGCGGCGTCGACGGTCTCCGTCTCCCAGCCGCTGCCGCTCCAGTAGGCGTGGCGGAGGTCGCCGCGGGTGGCGTCGAAATAGCCGATGTGGGGCCGGCCGGCGGGGTCGAGGGCCAGCGAGGCGTACTCGCCCACATTGCCGGAAATATCCACCACATTGCTGATCCAGGCGCCATCGCTGAAAGCGACGACATCGAGGGCGTTGTTGCCGGCGTCCATATAGGCGATCTGCGTCTGGTCGTTGTGCAGTGCCAGGGCGGTGTAGGCGCCGACATCGCCGAAATCGGCCGCCGTCTCGATCACCCAGCCGTTGCCGTCGTGATGGGCGAGTTTGAGGTCGGCGTTCTGCCAGTCGCGGTAGCTGATGTACGGCCGGCCGGCGCTGTCGATGGCAATCGAGGTGAAACCGCCCACATCGCCGGCCTCATCGACGATCTCGATCTCCCACCCGGCCCCCGGCCCGCCCAGCTGACGGGCGTATTTGAGGTCGCCGTTGTCGGCGTCGTAGTAGCTGATATGGGCCAGGCCCATGCCATCCAGGGCCATGGCGGCGTCGTTGCCCACATTGTCACCGCTATCCACCACTTCATCGTGCCAGCCGCCGCCATCCCGCCAGGCGAAGTGCAGGTCGGTGCTGCCCAGGTCATAGTAGGCGATGACGGGATGGCCCTGCCCGTCGAGCGCCAACGAAATCTCGCGCGCCACCCAGCTGGTGCTCACGGCGGTCTCGATGTTCCAGACCGAACCGCTCCAGCTGGCCAGTTTGATGGCGGTGTGGCTGTCATCGTAATAGGCGATCGACGGCCGGTTGGCGGCATCCAGGGTTAGCATGGCGGCGGCGCCCACCTCGCCCTGGCTGTCCACCGTCTGCGTGTGCCAGGTCGAGCCATCGAAGCGGGCGTATTTCAGGTCGCTGGCCTTGCGGTCGTAATAGGCGATGTGCGGGCGTTGGTTGCTGTCCAAAGCCAGCGAGGCGAACAGGCCGACGCCGGGCGCAGCATCGACGGTCGTGATCTGCCAGGCCGCGCCGGGGCCGGGGGGTCCGGCGCGAAAAGCATAGTAGAGGTGGTCGCCGCCATAGGCCAGATGGGCGCGGCCGGCGCTATCCAGACGAAAATAACGATGGCTCATTTCGTCGATGATGCGCGGGCAATCGACGCACTGGCTGGCCCAGGCCGACGGCTGGGCGGCCCAGGCCGACGGCTGGGCGGCCCAGACCGACGGCTGGGCGGCCCAGACCGACGACTGGCCGGCTGCGGTCAGGGTTGGGATCAGCAGCAGGCAGAGGGCGCACAACCAGGCCAGTCGCATCGGTCGGCGGCGGGGGGGAAGGGGGAAGGGAAACAAGGGGGACATAGGCTCCATCCATTCGCGCAAGCGCCCACCACTGGCCGCGAGAGGCCGGTGTGTGGGCGCGGCTGATTAGCGAAGGATAGGATAGCATCGACCCGAAGCCAGTGCAAGGCGAAAAAGTGAATGCACTACTGCGCCTGGACGGAGATCGCCGAGACCTGCGGCTCCTTTTTGCTCCCGCCCGTCTTGGCGAAGACGATGGTCAGTTCGCCATCGCTGACGACCGCCGTATAGACTCTGTCCAGAGCCGTTGCCCTGCCGGCGACGGCATAGATGTCCAGCGCGCTCTCCACCTCGACGCCTTCGATCGTGATCTTCATCAGGCGATCGGTGGCTTTGCTGACCTCGAACTCGGCGAACTTCAACGTCACCTGATAGACGCCGTTGGGCACAACGAAGCGATAGGAGCCGGGCTTGTCGCGCCGCTTCTGATAGAGCAGATCGTCGTCGGCGCCGGCCACGGCCGAGCTGCTGGACTTGGATGTGCCGCCAGCGTAGCCCCAAACGTTGTTCCAGCGCTGGTCGGCGTCCCAGATGTGGCCAGTGACATCGGTGTAGGCGGCGCCGCCGCAGTTGACGCGCTGCCCCGGATAGGGCGTGGCCGTGGGGGTGGGCGTGAGGGTGGGGGTGGGGGTGTCGGTGGGGCAGCTGAGGCAGAGGGTGGGGGTGGGGGTGGGCGCTGGCGTTTCCAGCACCTCGATGGCGGCGATCATCGGGGGGTAGCTGCCGCTGACTGGATCGAACTGGATGACAAGATAGCCGTCGCTGACGGCGATGGCCGTGTAGGTTTTGTCCCAGGCCAGATAACGCCCCCCCGCCACGGCATAGATGTCGAGGTTGTCGTCGACGACCGTCTCTTCGATGCTGACGCGCATCACGCGTTGGCCCGGGGCATTGGCGGCCATCTCGGCCCAGCGCAGGCGCACGCTGTAGACGCCGGCGGGGACGGCGAAAATGTACTGGCCTGCCCCCTCGCGGTATTTCTGATAGAGGGGGTCGTCGGTGGTGTTATTCAACGCCTTCGTCGACGACCTGGCTGTGCTGCTGGCGTAGGCAAAGCCCCAGCTATCCACCCACACCTGGTCGGCAGCCCAGGCCGCGCCCTGGTCGTCGGTGTAGAGGGGGCCGGCGCTGTTGACTCGCTGCACGTACAAGGGTCGCGGGGTGGGGGTGGCGGTGGGGGTGAGGGTGGGGGTGGGAGTTTCGGTTGGGGTGGGCGTGGGGGTGAGGGTGGGGGTCGGTGTGGGGGTGGGGGTGACATAGCTCTGAGCCAGCAAGAGCGCCGCCCCGGCATCCACCCGACCCCAGGCATACTCGACGTCGAAACCGGGGTCGCCCTTATCTACGGCTGTCTGCTCGATGATCGCCCGCACATTCCACAGATCCAGGTCGGGTCGCGCCGCCCGCACCAGCGCCGCCAGCCCCGCCACATGCGGGACCGCCATCGAGGTGCCGTTCTTGTTGCCATAGGTGTTGGGGTCGGCCGGCGTCCACAGGGTGCTGTACACCGTGGCGCCGGGGGCCACCACGTCCATGTGGCTGCCGTAGTTCGAAAGCGACCAGCGCACATCCGCCGAAGTGGTGGCGCCCACGGCGAAGGTCTCGTTGTAGTAGGCGGGATACACAGGCGTGGGGCTGCCCGTGTTGCCCATCGCCGCCACCACCAGGACATCGTGCGCCACCGCATATTGCAGCGCCGGCAGCAGATCGGGGTTGTCCACCGGGCCGCTGATCGAGAGATTGATCACGTCGGCCCCCTGATCCACCGCCCAGGTGATGCCGGCAGTGATGTCGGACCAATAGCCGGTGTTGACCGAGTTCAGGACCTTCACCGGCAGGATCGAAGCCGCGCCCGCCATGCCGGCGATGCCGGCGCCGTTATCGATGGCGGCCAGGGCGATGCCGGCCACATGGGTGCCGTGGCCGTTATCGTCCTGGACGTTGTTGTTTTCGGGGTCGGCCACGAAGTTCCAGCCGGGCAGGATGCGGTTGGTGGGAGAGATGAACTCGGTGTGGGTCATGGCGATGCCGGTGTCCACCACCGCCACCACCACCCCGGCGCCAAAGCCATAATCCCAGGCGGCAGGGGCATCGATGATCTGGGGGCCGTAGACCTTGCTGGGGTCGTTGTAGTCGGGGTCGTTGGGGACGAAGGCGGGGATGCTGTCGCCCGCAACCAGACAATCCAGCGTCGCGTGTTCGACCTCGGGCAAACGATTCAGGTCGGCGACGGCGGCGCCCGCCCGGCCGGGGGCCGAGGTCATGACGAAGGAGCGCAGGGCGGCGTTGTAGCGCCGGAGTGTCAGGTGTTGGCGGGCGAAGATGCTGTCGATGACGCCTGGCGCCGTTTCTGGCCGGAAACGAACGGTCAGACGGTCGTCGGCGCAGTTCGGGGCCTGTTCGGCCTGCGGTCGCGGCCCGCCAGCCACAGAGCCTGCCGCCCAACCGAAATCAACCGTGTCATCGCCGCCAGCCTGGGCGCTGACGATGAGCAGCGGTTTCTCGTCGATGGCGACGCCGCCGCTGATTGTATTCACAGTCAGGATGCGTTGGCCGGGGTAGAGGTCGGCCAGGACATAGGCGCCCTGGTCGTCGCTCACCGCCTGTTGCAGCACCGGTTCGCCGCCGTCGACGACGCCGTTGCCGTTGAGGTCATCGATCACCTTGATCTCGGCGCTGGACAGACCAGGCTCGGTCAAGTCCTGTTCGCCGTTGTGGTTGAAATCGCTGTATACCACGCCGGTGAGGGTGCGCAGGATGAGATTGCCGAAATCGGCCACAGAGGGGTGGCCGGCCGAAACTGACACGCTCTGGCTGCTGTCGGTCGTCAACTCATACCCGGCCAGTGGTGTCTGGCTGACCTGATAATCGCCATACTCCAGCTGGTCGAAGAGGTAGCTGCCATCGGCCAGGGTGAAGGTCGAAGCCAGCAGGACCGCACCGCCGCCGGAATCGCGTAGTTCGATGGCAACGCCGCCCAGCCCGGCCTCGCCGGCGTCGCGCAGGCCGTCGCCATCGGCATCGAAAAAGACCAGGCCCGAAAGTTGCCCATCGGCCTGGCTCTGCCCCAGGATGGGCGCGGCGACGACGAGGGCGCCGATCAGGATCAGCAACACGATCTGCCCGGGACGGCGCCAGGAAACAGGGAAGTGGGAGAGGATGTCTTTCATGGCTGGAACCCTGAATGATGCCGGCGTCGCCCCGAAGCGCCAGGCGCGACGCCGGGAGTGTTGGCGACGATGAGCGGTGGCTTACTGAGGTGCGATTCGGATCGCTGAAACCACCGGCGGTTTGCGGCTGCCGCTGGCCGTGGCAAAGGTGAGGTTGAGAATGCCATCGCTGACGGTGGTCGTGTAGGTCTTGTCCAGGGCCACGCCTTTGCCGACCTGACCGTAGATGCTGAGCGCGCTCTCGACCTGCACACCTTCGATCATGACCCGCATCACGCGGTCGCTGGCTTTGCTGACCTCGAACTCGGCGAACTTGAGCGTGACCTGATAGGTCCCATTGGGGACGGCGAAGCGGTACTCGCCGGGATTCTCGCGCCAGCGCTGGTACAGCAGGTCCTCGTCCGTGCCGGCCACGGCTGCATTCGAAGATTTGGCGTTGCCGCCAGTGTAGCCCCAGACGCCGTCCCACGACTGATCGGCGGACCAGGGGGCGCCGGCGGCATCGCTATAGCCCTGACCGCCGCTGTTGGCGCGCTGACCGGCGAAAGGCGTGGGCGTGGGCGTCGAGCAAGGCGTGTTGGCGGGGGCGGCCCCCAGCACCTCGATAGCGGCAATCATGGGGTCGCGGCTACCGCTGACCTTGTCGAACTGGATGTTGAGCTGGCAGTCACTGACGGCAATGGTGGCGTAGGTGTTGTCCCAGGCCAGATAGCGACCCCCGGCCCGCACATACACATCCAGGTTGTTCTCCACCACCGCGCCCTCGATCGTGACCCGCATCACGCGTTCGCCGGCCGAGTTAGCCGCCATCTCGGCCCAACGCAGCCGCACGCTGTAGCTGCCGTTGGGGACGACAAAGACATATTGACCGTTACCCTCGCGATATTTCTGATAGAGGGCGGCATCGACGGTGTTGGCCAGCGAGTGGCTCGACGATTTGGCCGAACTGTTGCCATAGGCATAGCCCCAGGTCGATGTCCAGATCTGGTCGGCGTCCCAGGTCTGGTTCTGGTCGTCGCTGTAGGCGAGGCCGCCGCTGTTGGCCCGCATGGCCAACGGCGGCAGGGGGGTGGGCGAAGGGGTGGCGGTGGGCGTGTTCGTGGCCGCAGCCGTGGGTGTGTTGGTGGGGGGCAGGGGCGTGGGAGTGCGCGTGGGGGTGGCCGTGGGCGTATTCGTGGGCGCAGCCGTGGGTGTGTTGGTGGGCGGCAGGGGCGTGGGGGTGCGCGTGGGGGTGGTCGTGGGCGTGCTCGTGGGCGCAGCCGTGGGTGTGTTGGTGGGGGGCAGGGGCGTGGGGGTGCGCGTGGGGGTGGCCGTGGGCGTACTCGTTGCCGCAGCCGTGGGTGTGTTGGTGGGCGGCAGGGGCGTGGGAGTGCGCGTGGGGGTGGCCGTAGCCGCAGATGTCGGTGTGTTGGTGGGCGGTAGGGGCGTGGGGGTGCGCGTGGGGGTGCTGGTGGGCGGCGGGGGTGTAGCCGTGGGCGTATTCGTGGCCGCAGCCGTGGGTGTGTTGGTGGGGGGCAGGGATGTGGGGGTGTTCGTGGCCGACGGTGGCGTGGGCGTAGCGTTGGTATAGGTCTGAGCCAGCGCCAGGGCCGCCCCGGCGTTCACCCGCCCCCAGGCGTACTCGATGTCGAAGCCAGGGTCGCCTTTGTCCACCGCCGTCTGCTCGATGATCGCCCGCACATCCCACAACGTCAAGTCCGGCCGCGACGCCCGGATCAGCGCCGCCAACCCCGCCACATGCGGCGTCGCCATCGACGTCCCCGACTTGAAACCGTAGGTGTTCGGGTTCGATGCCGACCACAAGGTGCTGTACACCGTCGCCCCCGGCGCCACCACGTCCATGTGGTTGCCGTAGTTCGATAACGACCAGCGCACATCGGCCGAGGTCGTGGCGCCCACGGCGAAGGTCTCGTTGTAGTAGGAGGGATACTCAGGCGTCGTGCCGGCCGAGTTGCCCATCGCCGCCACGATCAGGACATCGTGCGCCACCGCATATTGCAGCGCCGCCGGCAGACCGGGGTCGCCCACCGTCCCGCTCAACGACATGTTGATCACATCCGCCCCTTGATCCACCGCCCAGATGATGCCGGAAATGACATCCGACCAGTAGCCGTTGTTGGTCGAGTCCAGCACCTTGACCGGGAGGATGGAAGCCTGGCCAGCCATGCCGGCAATGCCGACGCCGTTGTTGATCGCAGCCAGGGCGATGCCGGTCACATGCGTGCCGTGGCCGTGGTCGTCTTGGGGGTTGTTGTTATCGGGGTTGGCCACGAAGTTCCAGCCCGGCAGGATGCGGCCGCTGAACTCCGGGTGCGTCATGCTGATGCCGCTATCCAGCACTGCCACCACCACGCCCGACCCGAAGCCGTAGTCCCAGGCGGCGGCGGCGTTGATCATCTGCGGGCCGTAGACCTTGGTGGGGTCGTTGTAGTAGGGGTCGTTGGGGACGAAGCCGCCGCTGACCTTGCAGTCCGGGGCGGCATAGTCGATTTCGTCGAGCCGGTTCAGTTCAGCCGCCAGGGCCTTTGCCTGGCCGGGCAGCGAGCGCAACACATGGATGCGCAGCGGTGCGATCGTGCGACTGAGCGCCAGATGGCGGCGGGCAAGGAGGGCGTCGAGGGCGCCGGGACTGACCCCCGGCCGCAAGCGCACGGTCAGGCGGTCGTCGGCGCAGGCCGGCGCCGGCTGGTTGTGGGGCGCTGGCCAGGGCGAGGAGGCGGCCGGCGTCAGGCCGAAAGCGAGCGTCTCGCCGCCGCCCAACTGCCCGCCGAAGACGGGCAGCGCCTGTTCCTGCGTTTCGCTGCCGCCCGGGCCGCCCGGCGGCGGGATCACCTGCAACACGCGCCGGCCCGGCATCAGACCGGCAAGCACGTAATTGCCCTGGTCATCGCTAAACGCTTGCTGCAACACCGGTTCGCCGGCGTCGGCCGCGCCGTTACCGTTGTAATCATCGATCACCTGGGCGAGACCGCCAGCGAGACCGGGTTCGCTCAGACCCTGCTCGCCATCCTGGTCGAGATCGGCGTAGATGACCCCGGTCAGCGTGCGTGGGATGACATTGCCGAAATCGACCCTGGCCGGGCGGCCGGGCGTGACCGTCACACTGGCGCTTTCGGCGGTGGTGTACTCATAGCCTGCCAGCGGCGGCTGGCTGACGACAAAGTCGCCGGGCTTGAGGCCGTCGAAGCCATAGCTGCCATCGGCCAGGGTCACGGTAGCGGTTTCCGACACCTGGCCGTGCTTGTCCATCTCTTGCAGCACGACTTTGACGTCGCCAAGACCACCCTCGCCCGCATCCTGGGCGCCGTTGCCGTTGGCGTCGAAGAAGACGACGCCGCCGATCTGTCCATCCGGTTTGGCCAGGCCCGGACGAGACGCCGGCCAGAGGATCAGCAGCGCCGGCGCCAACAGAACCATGATTAGAAAAGAACGCGTTCGTTTCATCGGGGCTACCTCGCGGGGGAAGGAAAATGGAACCGACAGGAGACGTGCATCGGGCCAGAGCACGTGCGCCTGGTTGCCGATAGGGATCGGCGACCCAAACGCACCCCGCCCCGGCGCCCATCATTCTACATGATTCATCCTCAACCTTACAAATTGCTTACAGTTCCATCACGACCCCGTTGCACCAGGAGACAAAAAGAGGCTCGGGCAGCCGTCGGAAGCACAGATCATTTCAATTTTGTCCAATTTTTGCCGTGTTAGCTTACAGGCCTGTAAGCCAACGGTCAGCATGCGCGGTTGCGGTCGCACTGCCCCCTACGCACACCCAAAAACAAACAGGGGCGGGCGACCCCAACCGGCGTCGCCCGCCCCCCTGCTCACGCTTCACGCCTCACGTTTCCCGTCTCACGCCTCACGCCTCACGGAACACGGAACACGCAACACGCAACACGCCTCAATAGCCAAAGACCACCTCAGCCGAATCGACCTTGACATGCTCCCGTGGACCATTGTCATCATCAGGGTCGCGCACATACAGGCGGATCTCGGTCGCAGCCAGCTCGTTCAGGCCGGCGACGCGCCAGAGTTCGAGCACATAGGTAGCTTTGACGTCTTTGTTCCACAGCGTGGGAACCATCAGGCCCAGGCCCACCTCGCTGCCATCGGACAGGCGCTGCCTGGCTTCCAGGACACCGCCGTTGTAGAAGGCGTTGACCTTGACTCGCAATTGCGGGTGGAAGACGGTCATCGATCTGGGGAGGTTGCCGGGGCTCCACTTCTGCAGATACACGGGCGCGTCCTGATAGAAATCCACCGTGGCGCCGCCGGGCTGCAAGGCGGTGACGACCGAATTGCCATTGTGGGCGCCCTGCGACAATCGGGCGATGCTCGTCAGCCCGTAGCCCAGACCGCGGCCATTGTTCAGCGAGTCAGCGAGCACTTCGGCGCGGCGATACTCGCTCTTGGGTTGGGCGGCGGGCGGATAGAGGAGTGCGTCCAACTCAGCTTCGACCTGTTCCACCGTGGTCGACTGGGTCAGGGTGGGCAGGTTGACGGGTGTCTTGGGCAGCAGGCGGGCGCTGGCCAGATTCATCTCCAGGGCCGCCAGTTGCTTGCGCGCCTTCTGCTCATCCGTCTTGGCCCGGCCGCTGATGGCTTCGGCTACGTCCACCAATTCCGGGAACACCGGGCTGTTCTGCTCGGCCGCCGCCACGAACACTGCCAGTTGGGCGGGCGTGTAGCGCGGTGTGCGGCGTTGCTGGAATTCTTCCTTCCACTCGGCCACACCCAGCGGCGCCACATGGAGCGGGTCGTAATAACCGATGTCGACCGTGGCCAGTTGCCCGCCCACCAGGCTGAGGCTGAGAGCTTCGGGGTCGCCGCTGGCCACCCAACCCGCCGGCAAGGTGGCGCTATCGACGATGACCTGGTAATTCCCTGCCGACAGGCCGCTGAAGCCATACTCGCCCTGGGCGCCGGTTCTGACTTCGCCGACGATCTCGACCCCGCCGGTGGCATCCGGGATCCAATTCAGATAGACCAGGACATCAGGCAGGCGGGCCTCACCGACGTCGATGATCTCATCGCCATCGGCGTCGTTCCAGACCACGCCCGTCACGCTGGCCGGGTCGGATGTTGCCGTCAGCAGGCCGATATCGACATAGCGGGTGTTGCCGCCGACCTGGCTGCTGATCAGCGTCACCGGCATCGTCTGTGAGCCGCTCTGCCCGCCCAGCGGTTGCACGCGCAGCTGCCGCTCGCCGGGCAAGATGCCGGGGATGATGTAGGCGCCCTGGCCATCGCTGGCGTCGGAAGCAAGCACGGCCAGCGTCGCCGCATCCAACACCTCCACCAGGGCGTCGGGCGCGCCCGCCTCAGTCAGGTCCTGTTCGCCGTTGGCGTTGAGATCATCGTAGACGATGCCGGTCACGGTCAGCGGCAGGGTGTCGCCGAAATCCTGGCCCCCCACCACGGCGCCATTTACGGGCACGGTGCGCGTGGCGGCGGTGGTGCTGACAAAGCCGGGCGCATCGGTCTCGCTGACGGTGTAATCACCGTCGTCCAGACCGCCGAAGTAGAAAGCGCCATCGCCGCTGGTGACGAAGGCTTGCTGGTAGACGCCGCCATTGGTGGCGGCATCGCGCACGGTCACGGTCGCGCCGGCCACCCCGGCCTCGCCGAGATCGCGAGCGCCGTTGCCATTGCTGTCGAAGTAGACGAAGCCGCCGATCACACCGGCGCCGGCGGGCGCGGCGGCAAGATTGGCGCTAACCACTGTCAGGGCCAGGACCAACGTCAACATGGTCAGGAATGTGGCTCGAACAGAGAAACCGAGCTTACGACTTCGTTGTCGCCATAGCTGTCTCATAGAAACACTCCACGGGGAAGGGAAAGACGGGGGGAGGGGAGAGAAACAAGGGGAGAGCTGTCAATTGGCAAGATCGCGGCGCAGGAAGCTGCACCGCGCCCCTGGCGCTGAAAGGGTAGGCGAGAAAGAAGCGGTGGCACGACTGCGACCGTTGCCATCCCACGGCGCTGGCCGAAGTCGTGCCACGAACCCGGATTCGGTTAGGGGGCGACGCGGACCGCCGAGACCACCGGTGGTTTGCGGCTGCCGCTGGCCGCGGCGAAGGCGATGTTGAGGATGCCATCGCTGACGGTGGTCGTGTAGACCTTGTCCAGGGCCACCGCCTTGCCCACCAAACCGTAGATGCTGAGCGAGCTTTCCACCACCACGCCCTCGATCGTGATCTGCATCAAGCGGTCGGTCGATTTTGTGACCTCGAATTCGGCGAACTTGAGCGTCACCTGATAGTTGCCATTGGGCACGGCGAAACGATACTCGCCCGGACTCTCACGCCACTTCTGGTAGAGCGGGTCGTCGTTGGTGCCGGCCACGGCCGTGGTGGTGGATTTGGCCGTGCCGCCGGTGTAACCCCAGACGTTGTTCCAGGCCTGATCCGCCGACCAGGTGTAACCGCTGGTGTCGGTGTAGGCCAGGCCGCCGCTGTTGACCCGCTGGCCGCTGTAGGGAAGAGGAGTGGGTGTGAGGGTGGGGGTCGGCGTCTTGGTGGGGGTGGGCGTCGGCGTGTCGGTGGGGCAGAGGGGGCAGGGGGTGTTGGTGGGGGTCGGCGTCGGCGTCGGCGTCGGCGGGACGGTTTCCAGCACTTCCAGGGCGGCGATCATGGGGTTGTAGCTGCCGCTGACCTTGTCGAACTGGATGTTGAGCTGCCCGTCCGTGACCGTGACGCCGGTGTAGGTCTTGTCCCAGGCCAGATAGCGGCCCCCGGCCTTCACGTAGATGTCCAGGCTGCTTTCGACGATGACGCCTTCGATCGTGACTTTCATCACGCGGGCGCCGGCAGCGCTGGCGGCCATCTCGGCCCAGCGCAGGCGCACGTTGTAGTTGCCGTTGGGCACGGCGAAGATGTACTGGCCGATGCCCTCGCGATATTTCTGGTAGAGCGCATCATCGACGGTGTTGTTGAGCGTCTTGGTCGATGACTTGGCCGAGCTGCTGGCGTACGAATAGCCCCAGGTGTTGACCCAGACCTGGTCGGTGGCCCACTGCTTGCCCAGAGAATCAGTGTACAACGTCCCAGCGCTGTTGACCCGCTGTTCATACAGAGGCCGCGGGGTGGCGGTAGGGGTGTTGGTGGCCGTCGGTGTGGGCGTCGGCGTCCTGGTGGGGGTGGCCGTCGGTGTGGGCGTGTTGGTGGAGGTAGGAGTGTTGGTAGGGGTGGCCGTGGGCGTGGGGGTGGCGCTGACATAGGTTTGGGCCAGCACCAGGGCCGCCCCGGCATCCACCCGCCCCCAGGCGTACTCGATGTCGAAGCCAGGGTCGCCTTTGTCCACCGCCGTCTGCTCGATGATCGCCCGCACATCCCACAACGTCAGGTCCGGCCGCGACGCCCGGATCAGCGCCGCCAACCCCGCCACATGCGGCGTCGCCATCGACGTCCCCGACTTGAAACCGTAGGTGTTCGGGTTCGATGCCGACCACAAGGTGCTGTACACCGTCGCCCCCGGCGCCACCACGTCCATGTGGTTGCCGTAGTTCGACAACGACCAGCGCACATCGGCCGAGGTCGTGGCGCCCACGGCAAAGGTCTCGTTGTACCACGACGGGTATTCGGGCGTCGTCCCGCCCGAATTGCCCATCGCCGCCACGATCAGGACATCGTGCGCCACCGCATATTGCAGCGCCGCCGGCAGCCCAGGGTCGCCCACCGTCCCGCTCAACGACATGTTGATCACATCCGCCCCGTGATCCACTGCCCAGGTGATGCCGGAAATGACATCCGACCAGTAGCCAAAGTTGGTCGAGTCCAGCACCTTGACCGGGAGGATCGAGGCCTGGCCCGCCATGCCGACGATGCCAATGCCGTTGTTGATCGCCGCCAGGGCGATGCCGGTCACATGCGTGCCGTGACCGTTGTCATCCTGAGGGGTGTTGTTGTCGGGGTTGGCCGCAAAGTTCCAACCCGGTAGGATGCGACCGCTGAACTCGGTGTGCGTCATGGCGATGCCCGTGTCCAGCACCGCCACCACCGCCCCCGACCCGAAGCCGTAGTCCCAGGCGACCGGGGCGTTGATCATCTGCGGGCCGTAGACCTTGTTGGGGTCGTTGTAGTAGGGGTCGTTGGGGACGAAGGCCGGGAGGGCGCCGCCGCTGACTTTGCAGTCCAGCGCCGCGTACTCGACCTCGGCCAGCCTGTTCAGGTCGGCCACGATCGCCTTGGCCTTGCCCGCCGCTGAGTCCATGACATAGATGCGCAGGGCTTCGTTGTAACGCCGGAGCGTGAGGCCATAGCGGGCGAAAATGGCGTCGATGTCGGCCTGGGTTGCTTCCGGCTGGAAACGGACGCTCAGGCGGTCGTTGGCGCAGCGGGAGGCCGTGGATGGTTGCAGGGCCGGCTGGCTGAGAGTCGCGCCGGTCGAGAGACCGAAATCGTGCGTCTCACCACCGCCTAACTGCCCGCCGACGATGGGCAAGCCCTCTTGTTCGGCCACGCTGCTGCCGCCGGGCGGCTGGACGCGCAGCACACGCAGACCCGGCATCAAACCGGGGATGACGTAGTTGCCCTGCTCGTCGCTCAGCGCCTGCGCCAGAACCGGCTCGCCCGGATCGGCCACGCCGTTGCCGTTGAGATCGTCGATGATCTCGGCCAGACCCTCGGCCAGGCCGGGTTCGTTCAGCCCTTGTTCGCCATCGCTATCCAGGTCGCTGTAGATGGCGCCGGCAATCGTGCGGGGAACGACGTTGCCAAAATCCACGAAGACGGTCTGATTGGGTTGGACGCTTACTTGCTGGCTGTCGCCGGTGGTCGATTCATAACCCGGCTGTGCAAGTTGCGTGACGGTGTAATCCCCGGCGGCCAGGCCGGTGAAGGCATAGGCGCCGGTGGGCCCTGTTTCGGCGCTGCTAGAGAAGATCTGCCCGCCGGTGGCGGTGTCTTTGATCTCAACGACGAAACCCTTCAGGCCAGCTTCGGTTGCATCGGCCACGCCGTCGCCATCGGCGTCGAAGAAGACGACGCCGGCAACCTGGCCGCCCGACTGACCCTGGCCCAGGATCGGCGCCACGGCGACAACCCAGAACAAGACGATGAACACGAGGAGGGGGAGGAGATAATGTTTTCTTTGCATCGAAATGACCTCGCTGGTAGAGAGATGGAGAAGAAAGCGAGAGGATCAGCCAGTAGGCGTAAGAACAGTGCCATTGTCACCGAGAGTCCCATCACCGGCAAAATGCCGAGGGGGTCGGGATAGACCTCTGCAAACGGCCCTCGCGGTGCGGCGACATCGACATCTTGTTGTTACTGTAACACAGCCCATGCCGGTGGTAAACCGGCATTGGCTGACAAAATGCTTTCATTTGTGTAGCATGTCTGGCGCTGCGCATAATCTGGCAGGCATGGGCCGGCCGCAGACAGGCATGGCGCCCAACCAGCCCACAAAACAGCACCTGCCCAACAGCCAGGGGGGTGGCCGTCGGACAGGTGCGCGCATTTCTGGTTTCAGCTGGAACTAGTAGCCGAAGATGACCTCCGCCGAGTCGACTTTCACGTGCGCCCGCTTGCCGGCGTTGACATCGAGGACATTGATCCGCACCTCGGTCCCGGCCAGGTCGCTCAGGCTGGCCACCCGCCACAGATCCAGGAGATAAGTGGCCTTGACGTCCTTGTTCCAGATCGAGGGTGTGATCACGCCCAGGCTGGCCTCGCGACCATCGGACAGACGTTGGATGATCTCCAGCACGCCACCCTCGTCGAAACGCTGGACCTTGAGCCGCAGTTGCGGCTGGAAGATGTTCGTCCCGGCCGGGAGTGAGCCAGGGCTCCATTTCTGTACGTAGATCGGTACACTCATCTGGGCGTCGATGACGCTTCCGGCCGGCTGCAGGGCCGATGCCGCCGAGTTGCCATTGTAGGTGGCTTGCGACACCCTGGCCACCCCGCTCAGACCATAGCCCAGGCCTTTGCCGTTGTTCAGGGCGTCGGCAATGGCCTCGGCCCGTTTGTATTCGGCTTTGGTCTGCGCGGCGGGCGGATAGAGCAGGCCGTCCACCTCAGCCACCGCTGCCGCCACCGTGCTGGCCTGGGTCAGGTCAGGCAAATTCACGGGCGTCAACGGCAGCAATCGCTGGCTGGCGACGTTCAATCGCAGCGCCGCCGCCTGCTTGCGGGCCTTCGCTTCGTCGCTGGGGGCAGCCCCTTCCAGCGCCGCCGCCACGCCCACCAGTTCCGAGAAGACCGGGCTGTCGGCTTCGACGATGGCGACGAAGCCCGCCAGTTCAGCGGGCGTGTAATGGGGATGGCCCGCCTGTTTGAATTCCTTTTTCCATTCGGCCAGACGCAACGGCGCCACCAACAGCGGGTCGTAGTAGCCCAGGTCGAGCGTTTTCTGCTGGCCGCTGACCAGCGCGAAGCTCAGGTTGGCCGGGTCGCCGCTTGCCACCCATCCTGCCGGCAGGGTCAGATCATCCACCTCCACCCGATAAGCGCCCGGTTCCAGATCGCCGAAACCGTATTGCCCGGCGCCATCGGTCGTATCCGAGGCAACGAAGATCTCGTCGCGGAAGAGGCTGACGCCCACATTTCCGAGGCGGGCTTCATCGCCATCGATCACTTCGTCGCCATCGGCGTCGTTCCAGACCACGCCCGCCACACTGGCCGGATCGCCCGTCTCAGACGGCAACCCGACATCGACAATGCGGGTATTGCCGCCCAGCTGGCTGCTGATCAGTGACACCGGCTGCGATTGAGTGCCGCCGCTTCCGCCAGGCGGTTGCACGCGCAACGTGCGCGCGCCCGGCAGGATGCCGGGGATGATGTAGGCGCCCTGGTCGTCGGTGACATCGGAACCCAACACCTGCTGGGCGGAGGCGTCCAACACCTCCACCAGGGCATCGGCCACGCCCGGCTCGCCCAGCCCCTGGTCGCCGCTGGCATCCAGGTCGTCGTAGACGATGCCGGTCACGGTCAGCGACAGGGCGTCGCCAAAGTCCTGGCCGGCGACCACGGCGCTGCCGACATTCAGCACCAGAACGTTGGCGGTGGTGCTGACATAAGCGGGGGCGTCGGTCTCGGTGACGCGATAGTCGCCGGCATCCAGCCCGCCGAACGCGTAGGCGCCGTCGCCGACAGTGACCACGGCTTGCTGATAGACGCCGCCCTCTGTGGCGACATCGACCACGGTCACGGTGGCCCCGGCCACGCCGGCCTCGCCGCCGTCGCGCACACCGTTGCCGTTGGCGTCGAAGTAGACGACGCCGCTGATCCCGCCCGTACCGGCCGGAACCGCGGCCATCGCCGCCCCGCCCAGGGCCGTGACGATGAGCATGATGAGGATGGCAGGCAGGAAACGAAGTCCGACCGGCCGTTTACGAGAGATTGTTGTCATATACCGTTCTCCTTGTGAAATGGGAAAGAGGGAAATGTCGTCGCTCTTGGGACGAGATGCAGGAGGCGACGTGGACTGCTCAGGGAATGCTGGTGATTGAGATGGCCGAGATGATCGGCGACTTGCGGCCGCCGTTCTTGATGAACTGGATAGTGAGTAGGCCGTCGTTGACGGCGGTTTGATAGACTCTGTCGAGAGCCACGCCCTTACCTACCTGTCCGTAGATGCTGAGCGAGCTTTCCACCGTCGCGCCCTCGATCGTGATCTGCATCAAGCGGTCGGTCGATTTGCTGACCTCGAATTCGACGAACTTGAGCGTCACCTGATAGTTGCCATTGGGGACGATGAAACGATACTCGCCCGGACTCTCACGCCACTTCTGGTAGAGTGGGTCGTCGTTGGTGCCGGCCACGGCCGTGTTGCTGGACTTGGCCGTGCCGCCGGTGTAACCCCAGACGTTGTTCCAGGCCTGATCCGCCGACCAGGTGTTGCCGCCGGTGTCGGTGTAGGCCAGGCCGCCGCTGTTGACCTGCTGGCCGCTGTAGGGAAGAGGAGTGGGAGTGAGGGTGGGGGTCGGCGTCAGGGTGGGGGTAGGCGTCGGGGTATCGGTAGGACAGAGGGGGCAGGGGGTGTTGGTGGAGGTGGGCGTCGGCGTCGGCGTCGGCGGGACGGTTTCCAGCACCTCCAGGGCGGCGATCATGGGGTTGTAGCTGCCGCTGACCTTGTCGAACTGGATGTTGAGCTGCCCGTCCGTGACCGTGACGCCGGTGTAGGTCTTGTCCCAGGCCAGGTAGCGACCCCCGGCCTGCAGGTAGATGTCGAGATTGTTCTCCACCACCATGCCTTCGATCGTCACCCGCATCACGCGGGCGCCGGCGGCGCTGGCGGCCATCTCGGCCCAGCGCAGCCGCACGTTGTAGTTGCCATTGGGCACGGTGAAGATGTACTGGCCGCTGCCCTCGCGGTATTTCTTGTACAGCGTATCGTCGTTGGTGTTGCTCAGTGATTTACTGGATGACTTGGCCGAGCTGCTGGCATAGGAGTAGCCCCAGGAACCGGCGCTGAAGGCTTTGTCGGCCGCCCAGCTAAGGCCCTGGCTGGTGTAGGCTGTACCGCCGCTGTTGACCCGCTGCGCGTAGGGCGGGGCGGGTGTGGCCGTGGGCGTGGCGGTGGGCACTGCGGTTGGGACCGGCGTCCAGGTCGATGTCGGCGTCGGCGTGGGGGTTCGGGTGGGGGTGGGGGTTCGGGTGGGGGTGGGGGTGTGGGTAGGGATCAACGTTGGCGTGGCTGTTGGCGCTGGCGTGGGGGTGGCGCTGGTATAGGTCTGGGCCAGCGCCAACGCCGCCCCGGCATCCACCCGTCCCCACCCATACTCGACATCGAAGCCTGGCGTCCCCTTGTCCACCGCCGTCTGCTCGATGATCGCACGCACATCCCACAACGTCAAGTCCGGCCGCGACACCCGGATCAGCGCCGCCAACCCCGCCACGTGCGGCGTCGCCATCGACGTCCCCGACTTGAAACCGTAGGTGTTCGGGTTCGATGCCGACCACAAGGTGCTGTACACCGTCGCCCCCGGCGCCACCACGTCCATGTGGTTGCCGTAGTTCGACAACGACCAGCGCACATCGGCCGAGGTCGTGGCGCCCACGGCAAAGGTCTCGTTGTACCACGACGGGTATTCGGGCGTCGTCCCGCCCGAATTGCCCATCGCCGCCACGATCAGGACATCGTGCGCCACCGCATATTGCAGCGCCGCCGGCAGCCCAGGGTCGCCCACCGTCCCGCTCAACGACATGTTGATCACATCCGCCCCGTGATCCACTGCCCAGGTGATGCCGGAAATGACATCCGACCAGTAGCCAAAGTTGGTCGAGTCCAGCACCTTGACCGGGAGAATCGAGGCCTGGCCCGCCATACCGGCGATGCCAATGCCGTTGTTGATCGCCGCCAGGGCGATGCCGGTCACATGCGTGCCGTGACCGTTGTCATCCTGAGGGGTGTTGTTGTCGGGGTTGGCCACAAAGTTCCAACCCGGTAGGATGCGACCGCTGAACTCGGTGTGCGTCATGGCGATGCCCGTGTCCAGCACCGCCACCACCGCCCCCGATCCGAAGCCGTAGTCCCAGGCGACCGGGGCGTTGATCATCTGCGGGCCGTAGACCTTGGTGGGGTCGTTGTAGTAGGGGTCGTTGGGGTTCAAGGCCGGCGTTGCTTCGCCGCCGACCTTGCAATCGACCGCGGCATAGTCCACCGCCGCCAGCCGGTTCAGCCGCCGGACGATGTCCCTGGCGTCGCCCGCAGGCGCGCCGAGCACATAGATGTCCAACGGTTCGATCAGGCGGATAATCTCCACATCGAAGCGGTTCAGGATGCGGTCGATGGTCACCTGTGCCGTCCCCGCCACGAAGCGAACGGTCAAGCGGTCATCGGCGCAGCGGGCTGCGGTTGGCGATAAGACAGTGGGCGAAAGAGGTGTGGCCGTATGCGCCCGCAATCCCACGTCAACCGTGTTTCCACCACCCATCTGTCCGCCAAAGACGGGGAGAGGGCTTTGCTCGTCCTCACCGGTGCCGCCGGGCGGCTGAACGCGCAGCACGCGCAGGCCGGGGAGGATGCCGGGGATGGCATAGTTGCCCTGATCGTCGCTGACCGCCGCACCCAGCAGCGGCTCGCCAGGGTCGGCAAAACCATCGCCGTCGGCGTCGTCGAACAGTTCGACCAACGCCTCCTGCACCGGCGGCTCGATCAGATCCTGCTCGCCGTTCTCGTTCCAGTCGGTGTAGACCGTGCCGCTGACCGTGCGCAGAACGACAATGCCGAAATCGACAGCTGCCGTCTCGCCCGGCGCCACGGTCACGGGCTGGCTGGCGGGCGTGGTGTGGGTATATCCGGGCGCGGTCGGTTGGCTGACGAGGTAATCGCCCGGCGTCAGGCTGGCGAAGGCATAACTGCCATCGGCGGCGGTGATCGTTGCCGCCATGAACGTCTCGCCGCCGGTGGCGGCATCACGGATTTCGACCGCGAAGCCGCCCAACCCAGGCTCATCATCGCTGAGGCCATCGGCGTTGGCGTCGAAGAAGACGACGCCGCCAACCTGAGCCTCGTTCGGTCCCTGGCTGCGGCTGACGCCCGGCAGCAGACCGTAAACGGCCAGCTCGGCAACGATCAGCAGCAGCCCAATCGCAAGGCGAAGTTTGAGGAAGTGGTTCATGGGATCATCTTCGGGCGGAGACCCTAAAGGTCTTGGAGACCTTTAGGGTCTGATTTCGAGGCAGAGACCCTAAAGGTCTTGGAGACCTTCAGGGTCTGATTTCGAGGCGGAAACCCTAAAGGTCTTGGAGACCTTTAGGGTCTGATTTCGAGGCAGAGACCCTAAAGGTCTTGGAGACCTTTAGGGTCTGATTTCGAGGCGGAAACCCTAAAGGTCTTGGAGACCTTTAGGGTCTGATTTCGAGGCAGAGACCCTAAAGGTCTTGGAGACCTTTAGGGTCTGATTTCGATGGCGCTGATGACGGGTGGTTTGCGCCCGCCGTTCTTGGCAAAGAGGATGTTCAACTCGCCGTCCGTCACCGTCACCGCGTAGCTGCGATCGAGGGCGGTCTCTTTGCCCACCAGACCATAGATGCTGAGCGAACTTTGCACGACCACGCCCTCGATGGTGATCATCATCAGGCGGTCGGTGGCTTTGGAGACCTCGAATTCGGCGAACTTGAGCGTGACCTGATAGACGCCGTTGGGGACGGCAAAGCGATATTCGACCGGGTTCTCACGCCATTTCTGATAGAGCAAGTCGTCGCTGGTGCCGGCCACGGCCTTGGTCGTCGATTTGGCCGAGCCGCTGATATAGCCCCACCAACCGGCGGCGCCGTAGCTCTGATCCGCCGACCAGACCTGGCCAAGCCCATCGGTGTAGGCCAGGCCGCCGCTGTTCACCCGCTTGAGATAAGGCGGCGGGGTGGGCGTGGAGGTCAGCGTCGGCGTGGCGGTGGCAGTCGGCGTTTCGGTGGGCGTCGGCGTCAGCGTCGGCGTGGGGGTAGCAGTTGGCGTTTCGGTGGGGGTGGGGGTGGGCGGTGGGCGAAAGAACGAGACCGTGACGTTGTCAACGTACATCGTTGCCTGCTCGGCGGCGGCAGCGACGACATAGAACCGGATTTGTGTGGACGCGCCGGTCAGCCCGCCCAGGGCCAGGGTTTGGTGGGTCGGGTAGCTGCCGCCCAGGATAAAGGTCGCCAACGTCGTCCAATCGGCGCCGTCGAGCGAAGCCTGCACGGCCAGTTGGCCATCGGCCGAGCCAGCGCCGGCGTCGAGGTCGAACGCCAGCTCTGGGGCGAGCACGCCTGCGAGATCGACGGCGCGACGGATGCCGTGGCCGGGGATGCCGCCGCCCACGCTGATGCTGAGGCAAGCGCCCGACTGGCAGCCGGGTTGGATCTGGACATAGCTGCCCACCTGACCGCTGGCATCGCCCAGGGTCTGCCAGAAACCGAGCCAGGGTTCAGTGCCGTCGCTGCCGGTATAATCGGCGTTGGGGTCGAAGTCATCGGCGACGGTCTGGTTGGGCGGAGGCAGAGGGGTGGCAGTTGGCGTATCGGTTGGGGTCGGAGTATTGGTAGGGGTGGGGGTGAGGGTGGGCGTGGGAGTAAAGGTGGGGGTGGGCGTCGGCGTCCGCGTTGGCGTGGCCGTTGGCGTCGGCGTGGCCACGGTCAGGGCCACGCTGCTGCTGTTGTCGGTGGCGTCCGTTTCGTATTGATCGACGGCCGTCAGCTCGGCCACATCGACGAGGGTCTGACCCATCGTCCCGGTCGCCACCTGGGCGGCCAGGGTCAGCCGTTTGGTCGTCCCCTTGCTCAGGCTGCCCAGCGTCCACAGACCGGTGGCCTGGCTATAGCTGCCTTGCTCAGCCAAAGCAGAGAGGAAACTGAGGCCAGATGGCAGCACATCGCGCACGACGATGCCCGAGGCCAGACTGCCCGGCCCATCGTTCTTGGCGCTGATGGTGAGAGTTACGGACTGGCCCTCGGCGGCAACGGCGGCGTTGGCCGTCGCTGTGATCACGATATCGACGCCGTTGACCGCAAGGGAAACGGCGGCGGCGTTGTTGCCGGCGTTCGTCTCGGCCTGGTCGACGGCGGACAGGTTGGCGTTGGCGACGACGGTCTGCCCGCCTGTTCCGGGCCGGGGCCGGACATCCAAGAACAGGCGCTTTTCGACGTTCAGACCCAGGCTGCCCACCGTCCACAGCCCGGAACTGGCATCGTAGCTGCCCTGCTCGACCGAGGCCGCCATCAACTCCAGCGACGCCGGCACCGGCGCGGCCACGGCCAGCCCCGAGGCCAGCGCGGCCGGCCCCAGGTTCTTGGCGGCCACGGTCAGCCGGATAGTCTGGCCTTCGTCAGGGGTCGTGTCATTGGCCGCCAGCGTGACCCGCATATCGACCGGGTTGACCATCACGCTGCCGCCGGCCGTTTCGTTGCCCGGCGTCCGTTCGCTCTGGTCCATGACCCGCACGGTCCCCCCGCCGGTGAGGTATTCGCCGCTGCGGGCGGTGACGATGCCGTTGGCGCTGAGCACGGCTTCGGCGTCTTTCGGCAAAGACTCGATGTACCACTGCCGGCTGGTCGCATCGAAGACGCCCTGGGTGGCGTTGTAGGATTGCACAGCGATGCCGACCGGCGCCAGGACATCGATCACCAGATTGGTAGCGGCATCCGGGCCGTGATTGTTCCGCACCGTCAGCTGGGCGCTCACGGTCTGGTTTTCGTCTGGGGTGTCATCACTGAAGTAGGCGCTTAGTTGCAGGTCAGCGCTGCCCGGCGCCAGGGTCACAACCGTGTTGCAGCGCTGGTCGGTGGAGTCGTTGGCGTCGGCGTAGCAAACCAGGAGGGTATGGCCGGTGGCCGTGTTGAGGATGCCGTCGTTGACGGCCTGCCCGACCGCCGATGAAAGCATGAAGCCGCCGCGGAAGACACCGATGTCGGCGGCGATCTCGGTCAGGGTGACGGCTTCCTGGTCGCCACTGACCGTATCCAGGGCCTGCACGACCACCGTTTGGGCGCTGCCGTTGTCGCTATTCTCGTCGGCGTCGGGCAGGGTGACATACAGCCGGTTGCCGATGCGAACCGAGCTGATCGAAGCCCCGGCCGCGTCGGTGAGATCGAGGATGTTGGCATAGGGGCCGCCGATGTCGCCGATCTGTTGCACTTCGACGGCCGAGATCATCGGGTTCCGGCTGCCGCCCGCCTTGGCAAAGGCCAGGTTGAGGATGCCATCCGTCATCTGCGCGTAGTAGACCCGGTCGTGAGCCGTCTCCGCCCCAACCTGCGCCCACACATCCAGCGCCGATTCGACCACTGCCCCTTCGATGCTGAGCCGCATCAGCCGGTTGTTGGCGCTGCTGCTCTCGAATTCGGCGAACTTGAACAGCAGACGGTAGACGCCGGCGGGTGCGGCAAACTGATACTGATTGACCTTATTGCGCCAGCCCTGATAGAGTGGGTCGTCCAGGGTATTGGCAACCGCCGCGGTTTCGTTCACGGCAGCGCTGGCAGTGGCGCCATCCAGATAGCCCCAGCTACCGTTCCAGGCTTGATCCGGTTCCCAGGTTTGGTTCTGGGTGTCGACATAGCTGATCAAACGCCCGACGTTGACGCGACGCAGGTAGGGGCCGGGTGTGGGAGGCTCGACGGCATCCGGGTCATAGGCCTGGATCTCGACCGCCCCCAGTATCGCCGGCAGCAGATTGCCCGCCACCCGTTCGAGAACGATGTTCAACTGTCCGTCCGTGACCGTGACGACATAGCTGCGGTCGAGCGCGGCCCTGCCGCCCACCAGCGAGAACACATCCAGCCCCACCTCGACCTGATAACTTTCGAGCACGACCTTCATCACCCGCTGGCCGGCGGCGGTGGCGTCGAAATCGGCCAGACGCAGGCCCACCCGATAGGGGCCATTGGGCAGGGAGGTCTTGAATTCGACCTTGTTGCCCTCCTGCCAATCCTGGTAGAGGGCGGCATCGACGATCTGGCTGCCGGCCAGGTCGGCGACGAAGCGCGGCGTCGCTTCACGGTTCCACTGCCAGGTTCCGCCCGTATCGGCCTGCCAGGTCTGACCCAGGTTGTCGGTATAGGCATTGCCAGCGGCATTGACGCGCAGCAGATAAGGGGTAGGGGTGGCGGTGGGCGTCGCCGTCGGCGTGGGCGTGGGCGTAGGGATGGGTGTTTCGTTGCTGCCCAGCTGCCGCACCTCGATCGCCGAGACGACCGGCGTCTTCGTGCCGCCGTTCTGGGCGAAGGCGATGTTCAACAGCCCATCCGACACGTTAGCGACATAGCTGCGATCCAGGGCCAGGTTCTTCCCCCCGGCCAGGGCGAAGATGTCCAGGGCGTCCTCGACCACCACGCCTTCGATCGTGATCCGCTCACGCCGTTGACCGGCGCCGCTGACTGCAAACTCAGCGAATTTGAGCGTGATCTGGTAGACGCCGTTGGGGGCCGTGAACTGGTACTCGCCGCTGATCTCCTTGTACTTTTGATACAGGGGATCGTCGTTGGTGTTGGCCAGCGATGCACCAGAGGACTTATTGTTGCCAGCGGTAGAACCCCAGGAACCAGGGACAAAAGCCTTGTCAGCGGCCCAGGTGTTGCCGGAAGTATCGTTGTAGACCGTGCCGCCCACGTTGACCCGCTGCAGATAAGGAACAGGGGTGGGTGTGGCCGTGCTGGTGGGTGTGATCGTAGCCGTCGGTGTGGGGGTGGGGGTTTCGGTGGGGGTGGGGGTGTCGGTTGGCGCCGGAGTGGGGGTGAAGGGGACCCACGACTGGCCGGCGACCAGAGCGGCGCCCACATCGATGCGCCCGTGTCCGTAGTAGGCATCCCAGCCAGGTGCGCCCAAATCGACCGCCGTGCCCTCGATCAACGCCTGCAGATCGGTCGGCTTCAGATCGGGACGGATGGACAACAGCAGCGCCGCCAAACCGCTGACGTGCGGCGTCGCCATCGAGGTGCCCGAAAGCTTGGTGTACGAGTTCGGGTCACTCGTCCGCCAGTAGCTGCTCCAGATATCGACGCCCGGCGCCGTGACATCGACCGCCGGCCCAAAATTGCTGTAGGGCCACAGGCTGCTCTCGGCGTCGATGGCGGTCACCGACATGACCTCGGCGAAGGAGGCCGGATAGAACGGATTGCTGTTGTAGGCGTTGCCCGCCGCCGCCGCCACAAAGACGCCGTGGTCATGGGCGTAGCGGATGGCGTCGTAGAGCGTCTGCGAATAGACCGGCCCGCCCAGGCTGAGGTTGATGATCTGGGCGCCGTGGTTGGTGGCATAGATGATGCCGGCGGCGATGTCGGCCCAGCTGCCGTTGTTGGCCGCGTTCAGCACTTTCACCGGCAGCAGGCTCACGCCGGGGGCCAGGCCGGTGGAACCCTGGCCGTTGTTCATGGCGGCGGCGGCGATGCCGGCGACATGGGTGCCGTGACCGTTGTCATCGGCTGTATTGTCGTTCTCCGGTTCGGGGACGAAGTTGTGGCCGGGAAGCAGGCGGCCGGCCAGTTCGGGGTGTGCGGGTGAGATGCCGGAGTCGATGATGGCGACGACCACGCCGGGGCTGCCGGTGGTGATGTCCCAGCCGGCGGGGGCGTCGATCAGCTGCGGCGCATAAACCAGGGCCGGGTTGTTGTAGTCAGGGTCGGTCGGATCGACCGTCCCTTCGACGATATAGTTCAATTCGGCCCAGGCCACGCCCGGCTCAGCCACCAGCGCCGCCGCCGTGCTCGTCGCCTCGCCCTTCCTGGTCTTGAACAGATGGATGCCGATCTCGCCCGTATAGCGCCTTTCTTTCAGATTGTAGCGATCCATCAGCGACCGGATCGACTCGGCGGTTGTCTCCGGCGCGAATTTCACCAACAACTCATCATCTTTGAATTTTTTGCTGCCATCGACCGCCGCATCGACTGCTGGTGGCTGCGGATCGCCTCTGACCACGCCCTGGAAAAGCAAAAAGCCCCCACCCAAAAAGAGTGCGGCCAGCACGATAAGCCTGATGGCGAGACTGCGAGGCCAAATTTTCATGGCAGAACCTTGTGTTTGGACGCTCTCCGGCGGGGGATGACCGGAAGAATTGACTGCATTATAGCGCAAGAACGTGGGAAAGTCAAGATCGGTAAGTTCTTTTCTTGTGAAATCATGCGCAGACGGTTGGCGGCGGCAACGATGCTTTGGGGGCGACTGGGGCTTAACCGCGCAGACGCGGGGTAAACAGCCGCCAGCTGCCGGCCTGATAGGCGCCAAACGGATACGAGGCGCCTGCGACCTCGCCGGTGACCAGGTGAACAGGATACAGCAGGGGGGTGGTGGGCCGGACGCCGGGCGGGGTGGTCATGATCACGACGTAATCGGCTGGCAGCAGGTAACGAAAGAGGTAGGCGCCGTCAGGCTGCGAGAAGGTGCGGGCCAGGGGCACATCTTCGGCGTCGATGGCGCCGTTGCCGTTGGCGTCGCTGAACAGACGCAACTCGACATCGGTCAGGCCGGGTTCGTTCAGGCCCTGCTCGCCGTCTTCGTCGGCGTCAGCAAAAACGACGCCGCCGATGTCGCCGCGCAGGACGTAGCCAAAATCGACGTCCTGTTCGATGGCGCCCTCGCTCACCGAAATCAGGTAGGGTGAGACCCTGCTTTGGGGGCCGGCATGAATGCTATAACCGCGCGACGCGATCACAGCCGGATCGACCTCGACCCAGTAAGCCCCAGCCGACTCCAGGTCGAAATTGTAGAAGCCGCTGATTGTGGTGGTCGTGGCGACTTGGGCATCGCCTTCACCCGGTTCGAAAAGCTCGTCGCCATCATCCCGGTACAGCCGAACCTCCACCGCATTCAGTCCGGCGTTTGGGCCTTCGTTCTGGCGGCCATCGCCATCCTGGTCGTTCCAAACATAGTCACCGATGGTGGCAATCACGGTATCGCTGTTTCTCGGCCCGTCAGCAATGGCCCCGGCCGGCCTTGCTGCTGCCAGCGGGTGCGGCAGGGCAAGGGCGGCCAGGGTCAGGATGAGAAGCAGGGGGAGGAGTTGGTTGCGGTTCATGCGGCTGCGTGGTGCGTGCTGCGTGGTGCGTCATGCTCATGAGGGCGACGCCACACGCAACACGCAGGTCGTGCGTTCGGCGCCCTCAGTGACGGCGGAAGATCAAGGGGGTGAACAGCCTGAGGGCGGCGGGCTGGTCGGGGGCGTTACTGACCGGGCCGAAGAACTGACCATCGGCAAGGCTCTGGAGTTTGTACCAGAAGACGCCCTGGCCGGCGCTTTCATCGACCCACTCGTAGCTGGCGCCGGTTTCGTTGCCGGCGGCGGTGATGACGCCCGACACGGACTGGTAGGCGCCGTCGGCGCTGGTCGCGCGCCAGACCCGGAAGCCGTCCTGCGCCTGCTCGTAGCTGGTGGTCCAGCGCACCGCCACGCCGGCGCCGGTGTTGGCAGCCGTAAAGCTGGCGAGTTGCACGGCGGTGGGGGCGATGTAGCCGAAGTCGGCCAGGACGTAGTTCTGGCCGAGGACCAGGTTGACGGTGTGAGGCACGCTGGTGGTGCGGGCCAGACCGGGCAGGCTGGCGGGGACGCTGACTTCGTACACGCCGGGGGCCAGGTCGCCGACGATGTAGACGCCGGTGGCGTTGGTGCTGACCGTGGTTTCTTCGAGCGTGCTGACGTTGCGCACCGTCACCGGTACGCCGGCGATGCCCAGGTTCTCGCCCAGGTCTTGCTGGCCGTTGCCGTTCGAGTCCAGGTAGGCGAAGTCGCCGATGCTGCCGAAGAGGACGTGACCGAAGTCGTTGTCGGGGGCCGAACCGCTGGAGCCGACCACGATCAGGAGGACATCGCGGATGATGGGCGTGGTGTTCTGCAGGCCGGGCGGCGGCGTCTCGACCACCAGGTAATCGCCGGGCAGTTGGCTGGTGAAGAGGTAGGAGCCATCCTGCAAGGTATTCTGGCAGGCGATGGGGTTGGAGCCGGGGTCGACCAGGCCATCGTTGTCGGTATCGCGGTAGAGGCAGACCTGGGTGTTGGGGATGCCGTCCTCGCCCAGACCCTGCTGGCCGTCTTCGTCCCAGTCGAAGAAGACCGTGCCCGAGATGTTGCCGCGACCGGCGTAGCCGAAGTCGGCGTCCTGGTAGGCCTGGTTGGGGCCGAGATTGACATAGTGCGGTTCGGGGCCGCTGTCGGGGCCGGGGATGAAGGTGTAGCCGGGTAGGTCGCCTTCATCGACGTCCACCCAGTAGCCGGCAGGGGCCAGGTCTTCGAAGCTGTAGGCGCCGTCGCCGGCCGTGTCCTGACTGGCCTTCAGGGTGTCGCCCGTTCCCGGTTCGAAGACGTGGTCGCCGTCATCCTGGTAGAGGCGCACGGTGACGCCGTTGAAACCGCGGTTGGCGCCATCATCCTGTACGCCGTTGCCGTTGATGTCATTCCAGACATAGTCGCCGATCGAGCCGGCGGCCTGAATCTTGGCGCAGGCATCGTCGTACACAGGGGCGGGTTGGCGGCCGCCGCTGTCCTGGGCATGGCTGACGCCGGCCAGGTCGCAAGTCTGTCCTGGCTCTTCGACGCGATAGCCGAAATCGGCGGTCAGGTAGGAGGAGTTGTTCGTGGCAAGGGTGACGGGCTGCGGCTCGTTGGCGGTGGTCAGATTCACGCCCGCTGGCAATGTGCTTTCGTCCACGTTCACGCAGTAGTTCCCGGCGGCCAGGAATTGGAACAGATAGCTGCCATTGCCGGCGGTTGTCTGCGTGCGGAGGGGCGCGCCGGCGCCAGGACAGGCGCCCTGGTACAGGTTCACCACCACGCCGTTGAGACCCGGCTCGACCCCGCCATCAGGCAGGCCGCTGCCATCCACATCGTAGAAGACGCGGTCGCCGATGACGCCGTCGCCGGTGAAGTAGTAGCCGAAATCGGCAGTCGTGTAGTCCTGGCCGCTGCTCAGGCTCACGTTCAGGGGCATATTGCCGCTGGTGAGGGCGTAGTTGGCTGGGACAGTGGTCTCGTCCACGCGCACGGTGTAGCTACCGGCGGCCAGGTTGCCGAAGAGGTAGTAGCCGGTCGTGCCCGGTTCGGTGACGATGGTGCGCACCAGGGTGGCGCCCTGGTAGAGGTTGACGGTGACGCCGGGCAGCCCAGGCTCACCACCATCCTGAACGCCATCGCGGTCGGTGTCCTGCCAGACGCGATCGCCGAGGGTGGCGTCGTTGGCGTCGAACTTGGACGGTGAGGTGTGAGCCGAGGCCAGCGTCGTCGTGCCGCAGACGCCATTGGTGGCGCTCTTGGGCACCGAGAACTCGTAGATCACGTTCCACTCCCAGTATTCTCCTGAGGTCTGGTTATAGTTGTAAGGTGGGGAGTGCTTGATCGGGTCGCCCCAGACGCCGCCGCTCCAATTCGAGTTCTCCAGGTTCCAATGCAGCGAGGTTTTGGCGGTGCTGCCGGCCGGGTTGGGTGTAGAACTGCTGCCATCGGCGCCGGTGAAGCCCGACGTCCAGGCGCCGGTAGTCCCGTTGAGCAGGTCGAGCGTGATCGTCCGGCTGCCGCCTGGGTAGGTGATGGCGAAGACAGCCTTGTCGCTTCCCTTCAGATCGCCGAACTTGTGGCTGCTCCAGCCATCCTGGGCCAGGTAGGCAGCGTCGCTGTCGGCATAGACATTGCTGTTGAAGGCGCGGTCGACTACGAACGCCCAGTAGCAGACGCTGGCGCCTTCGAAACCGTAGAGATTGCCGTTGGCATCGGCCGGCGGCGAGGTGAAGTGGCTGACATAGCTGTAGTTGGCATCCAGCCGGCCATCCACCACCGGGTCGGCGGCGGGGGCCAGGGATTGGGTGGACAGGGCGGCCGCCGTAGACTGGACGGCCTCGAAGGTGAGAACGACATCGAAGCTGGCGCCTGGGGCTAGATCGGCGCCAAAGCTGACCGTCAGGTCGCTCCAGTTGAGCACGCCGTCGTCGGTGTTATCGTTGGAGGCCGGGGAAGCGCCCAGATAGGTCAATTCGGCCGGGTCGTAGTAGTCCTCCAGGGGCAGGACGGTGATGGTGGTGGAGCCGGTGTTGGTGACGCGGACGTTGAATTGCACCTGCTGGCCGACGAAGATGCCGCCTTCCGTCAGCAGTGTCTTCTCGATGGCCAGCTCTGCAAACGGCTCGGTGTAGCCAAAGTCGGCTTCGAGATAGCTCTCGCCTTCGCCGAGGCTGATGAGGGGGGTGGGGTTGTTGTAGGTGGTGGTGACATAGCCGGCAGGCACCGTCGCCTCGTTGACGCTCACAAAGTAGTCATCCGGGGTCAGATCCTGGAACAGGTATTTGCCGTTGAGGTTGGTGGTCTGCGTGCTCACCAGTGTATCGGCGCCGGTGAAGACGCCATCGCCGTTGTCGCGATACAGCCGCACCGTCACGCCGCTGAGTCCTGGCTCGCCCGCCTCCTGGAGGCCATCATGGTTGATGTCGTGCCAGACCGTATCGCCGATCTCGCCCGGACAGACGCCCGGCTCGGCGATGATGGTGTTTGTGCCGATCTTGCTGGGCGAGGCATGGATGTAGGGCACATCGATCGAGCCGAAGCCGGCGGCGCCGAAGGCAGCCTTGTTGATCTGGACTTCGTAGATGACGTCGTAGATCCAGTCGGGGTAGGTGGGGTTGGGAGTATAAAAGGCGTCGGTGGCGGGTGAATCGTCCTCGAGATCGGTGCCCAACGAGGTGCAGACGCCGCCAGAGCAGTACCCGGTCTGGTTCATGCTGTAGTCGAGCGAGGTACCCCAGGCGGTGATGTTGGCGGCGCTGCCGAGGTTCATATCGCCCTCGCCGCCCGCCACGCCCAGCGAGGCGTAGCCGGAGGGATGGGCGGCGTTGACCGTGGTGGAGGTGAGGTAGTCGAGCTTGAAGTCCAGCAGCAGGTTGTCGTTGGCGTCGTAACCCAGGAACTGGGCATGGTCGGAACCGGTCAGGTTGCCAAAGGTGTGCCCGCCGGGCCAGCCGATGGCATTGGCGCCATAGGTGTTGTCGACGAAGTCCTTGTCGATGGCGAGCACCATGTAGACACTGTTGCCAGAAGCCTGGTAGAAGGTGGCCAGTTTGCCGAAAAGGGCGCCGTTGGCGGTGTAGCAGACTTCATGGGCATCGGGCGAGTTGCGATAGACATCGTCGTATTTGCCATCGATCACGGGCGGGTCGTTGACGAAGACACGGGTCACGTCGGTGGCCATGCCGAACTTGCTGGGTTGGTTGCCCGAGGTGGCGGTCAGGGTGGTGACATCGACCACTCCGTCGGCAGCGTTGGCCGGGACTTGCACCTCGGCCACGATGTATTGTGTTTGGCCGGGGTTCAGACAGACCGGGTTGGGCAGAGCCGGCTCGTTGGGATTGACGGTCTCGTGGACGCCATTGTGGTTGAGGTCATTCCACAGCAGCACCGTCCAGCCTTCGCTGGAGGCTGCCGACACCGCGAAACAGTCATAGCTCTGGCTGTTGTTCGTCAGTTCGTGACCGTAGAACAACACCGTGCCGGCGACGGCATAATTGTCATGGTTGGGCTGCAACGAGAGCAGACCACCCACCTGTGTGCGGTCGGTGGCTGTGGCGATCAGGCCACTCCCCTGTTTTGCCGCCGTCACCGTGGTGACATCCAGGACGCCAACCGGGGTTCCGGCCGGCACGTCGATCTCGACCAGGATGCGAAAACTGACATTGGGGCCGAGGCTGACAGGGCTGGTGATCTGGGTGTCGCCCACTTCTTTGATACCGTTGCCGTTGAGGTCGCGGTAGATGCGGGTGGCCCAGCCCTGACTGGAGGAGGCGCTGAAGGTGAAGTTGCCGGTGGTTTGGCCGATGGTGGCCACATGGGCATAGGTGCGCGTTTGCCCCGCCACACCGGCGCCGCTGTTGTCGGGCGTCAGCGTCAGCCCCGTGCTATAGCAAATTTCCAGTTTGGGGCGTTGGCTGGCGGTGCCATCGTCGCTGCTCTTGAACTTGGTTTCGTTCTTGGGGCTGGTGACGGGCGATTCCAGGATGACGCCGTAGTTGGCGGCCGGGTTGGTCAGCCAGTCCTGCGCGACCGAAGTGAGATCCCAGATCGCCCAGTAGTTCTTGACATCCTTGACCACAGCCTCGCTGTCGATGACCGCGGCGCTGTAGTCACCGCCCAGAGTTGACCAAAGCTGGTTGGCGGCCTTGTTGCGCGCCTTCCAGGTGACCTCCGCCTCGGTCCAGGAGTTGGTCAGTTTGTGGGCGTTGATGGTGGCGTTGCCGTCGCGAACTTCCTTCACCCACAACGAGAGCGTGGCGCTGGCGATCACGCTGCCGGCCGGGAGACCGGAGAGATCGAAACGCAGGAGAGAACGGTTGAGTTTGCCGTTCTCGGTCTTGACCCGCAGTTCGTTGTCGCCCCCACGGCGTTCGTCCTGCTTGTCTTGCTTGATGTAGGCGTCGGCGCCGACCGATGCTGCTGGTTGCAGCACCTGGCAGGTGAGGGCGCCGGCGGCCGGGGCGGCAGCCGGGGCGGCAGCCGGGGCGAGCGCCGGAACGGCAGCCAGGCCGGGCGTGGCGATGATCAGGCTAAGCAGCACGATCACAACCAGAAGGGGATGGAGGTGAAGTTTGAAGTTCCTCATGGCAGCTGACTCCAATAGAGTGGAAGGTGATGGATGACCACGATGAAGACGTATCGAACTGCCCTCATCGCCGGAAGTAATCGAGACTATGAGTTCATCTCGCGCGCCAACGTCCCGCAGACGCTGCCGGACTTTGGCGCCGAACGATGCTCCAACAAAGGTGTTCGCAGTGAGGGAATCGTTCGCTAAAAAAACGTCTGCAACCCCTTCTAACCCACATTATCTAGCGTTTCCACAATCAAGTCAACTACGTAACCTTGCAGTCCGCTTACAGTTAAGACATTAAGCCTTGCTAAATAACTCAAGCCCTCTTATCGACAAGAGGGCTTCTGTATGCAGGCAAACAGTTGTTGTTCAGTGGCGACGGAAGACCAACGGGGTGAAGATGCGGGCCAGGCCCTGCTCGGCCTCGGCGCCCACCGGCCCGAACATCTGGCCATCGGGTAGGCTTTCGATTTTGTACCAGTAGCCGCCAGCAGTGGCTCCCACATCGAACCATTCGTAGCTGGCGCCCATCTCGCTGTTTGCGGCCTCGATCACGCCCGACACAGCCTCATAATCGCCGTCCGCAGCCGTCGCCCGCCACACCCGGAACCCTGCCTGCTCCCGTTCGTAGCTCGTCGCCCACCGCACCAACACGCCGCCAGCTTTCGCCCTGGCCGTGAAGCTCGCCAACTGCACCGAGGTCGGCGCAATGTAGCCAAAGTCCGCCAGCACGTAGTTCTGCCCCTGGCCCAGGTTCACCGTCTGCGGCGAGACCGTCGTCCGCGCCAGCCCCGGCCAGCTCGCAGGCGTGCTCACCTCATACACGCCCGGCGCCAGCCCATCCACCAGATACAGGCCCGTCGGCCCGCTCGTCACCGTCGTCTCCTCCAGCGTGCTCACGTTCTTCACCGTCACCGGCACGCCGGCAATGCCCAGGTTCTCGCCCAGGTCCTGGCTGCCGTTGCCGTTCGAGTCCAGGTAGATGAAATCGCCGATGCTGCCGAAGTTCACATGCCCAAAGTCGTTCCCCGGCGCCGAACCGCCCGTGCCAACCACGATCAACAGCACGTCGCGGATGTACGGCGTCGTGTTCACCAGGCCGGACGGCGGCGTCTCCACCACCAGGTAATCGCCGGGCAACTGGTTGGTGAAGATGTACGAACCGTCCGCCAGGGTGTTCTGGCAGGAGATCGGACTGGAGCCGAAATCCACCAGGCCGTCGTTGTCCGCGTCCCGGTACAGACACACCTCCACGTTGGGGATGCCATCCTCGCCCAGGCCCTGGTCGCCGCTCTCGTCCCAGTCGTAGAAGACCACGCCCGATATGTTCCCACGTCCGGCGAAGCCGAAATCGGCCACGGTGAAGTCCTCGCCGGGCAGCAGTTCGATGAACAATGGCTGCGGCTCGCTCTCGGCGCCGATGATCTGCGTGTAACCGATCAGGTCGTTCTCGTCCACATCCACCCAGTAGTCGCCGGAAGTCAGGCCGGCAAAGAGGTAGTTGCCATCGCCGGCTGTATCCTGGCTGCCCACCAGCGCGTCACCGGCTCCCGGCTCATAGACGCCGTCGCCGTCATCCACATACAGCCGCACGGTCACGGCGTTGAGGCCGCGGTTGGCGCCATCATCCTGCAAGCCATTGCCGTTGATGTCGTTCCACACGTAGTCGCCGATGCTGTTGGGCGGGGCGACGCCAAGATAGTGGGCCGGGTCAGAATCTTGCACGGGGATGCCGTTGAAGCTGCCGGAAGCCGTGGCAGTATTGCTGTGCTGGCCGCTGATGGCGGGCACAGGCCCCAGAACACAGGTGTAGACGGCGGCGACGCCAAACGGATTGGGGATGGCGGGGCAGGAGCCGAGAGCGAACACGCTGTCGGTCAAGCTGACGTTGCTCAAGGCCACATCGCCAGTGTTCGTCACCCCGAAGCGGAAGTAAACGTCGTCCTCAGCCGTGGTCGAAGGGCCGGTGGGCAGATTGGCGTCTTCCCAGGTCGCCTGGTTGTCCACCGAGACCTCTTTGACCACCGTCAGGGCCGGGTTGCCGCCCGGTTGGATCGTCACCTGGTAGTCCTCGACCTCGCCATCGCTGGCGGCGCCGGTCACGGCCAGGCCGCCGGCCGTGCTCAGCCGGAAGCGGGCGTAGCTGGTCCCCAGGCTGGCGCCCGCGGGCACGTTCACATTCAGGGTGTTGTTGCCGGCGCTCATCGCCAGATTGGCGGCCACTTGCTCGCCGGCGTCGTTCCAGTCGCCATCGCGGTTCCAGTCGATCCAGGCGTCCAGTTTGGCGGCCGCAGAAGCATTGACGGTCAGGGCAGCCGTCTGTCCCTGTTTGAGGGCAGGGATCGTGACGCCGTCTTCATCGTCAGGTGTACCGTCATTATCATCGCCATTGGCCGCGGCGGATGGCTGGCCATCGCTCTCGGCATCGCGCGCCGAACCCAGGTTGGGGCCAACAGCGGTATGGCGGGCGCCGTTGGCGGCCAGGGTCGTGGGATAGCTGTTAGCGAATCCGCTCTGGGCGGCGGTGGGTGCATCACCGAAGTCGAGCGATTCATAGCCCACCAGGTAAATCTGGCAATCGGACATGAATTTCGCCTGCAAATCCCCGCCGATGAACGAGCCGTTGAAGCCGTGGAACGATGCCCCGCGATAGGGAGCCAACATGGTGCCATAGACCTTGTTGTTGATTTGCGAGGTCATGGTCGTGCCGGCGCCATCGACGACGATGAGGACATCCTTGGCGCCGGCAGCATCGGCCGCGCCCACGGTGTCGCTGCCGCCCAGGGTGATGGTGCCCTCAAGGATGACCACGAACTTGGTGGTCTGGCCCGGAAAAGGCGTCAGCACCAGTTTCGACTTGATATCGCCGGTGATCTTGATCACGTACTGGCCGCCGTGCGTGGCGGCGATGGTGGTGGTGCTGTTGATGCTGCCGTTGACGGTGTAATCGGGGGTCAGGGCCAGGGCGGCATTGTACGCCGCCATGGCATCGGCAAAGACGGCGTCCATTTCCTGGGTGACGATGCCCTGCACCAGGTTGCCAGGGCCAGTGTTGCCGGTGATCGTGGCCGAGGGATCTTTGTAGACGGGGGCATCGTGGACGACGCCCGGCGCCTCGACCTGCATCTTGCCGACGCCGGTGGCATTGTTGTAGCCCACGCCGACGGGGCCGCCCCAGACATCGGTGTTGTGGAGCAGGATGTTGTAGCCCAGGATGGCGTAGTTGGCGGCCTGGCCCAGGCTGATGATGGTGTTGGTCGCCGCCGGTTGGGCGACGGCATCCGTCGGGACGCCTGCGGCCTGGACGGTGACGCCCACCAGCAGGGTCAGCGCCAGGACGAGCGAAAGCCACAGCAAGCGGCGGGGACGAAGATGTGCGCGAGACATGATGAATCTCCTGGGTATAGAAGGTCGAAAGGATGAGAATTGCCGCGGCGCCCTCGCGGCCGGCACGGCAGACTGGGTGTTCGGTTTTCAGGTGCGACGCACTTCTCGAAATGCGTCGCACCTCTAATCCAAGACTCATTATCGCGCCGTTCGTTACGATTGGAACTTACGGATTGCCAACAGAGATGTTTCACCTCCTTCTTCTTTGTGCTAATCTTCATCCTCCCCAACCCCTCGCAGGCCGCCATCGCCGTGCCCCGACCCGACCTCCCCCCCACCCTCGAAGCCAAACTGACAGCCCTGCCCACCTCGCCCGGCTGCTACCTGATGCGCGACGCCCGCCAACAGGTCATCTACGTGGGCAAGGCGGTGAATCTGCGCGCCCGCGTGCGCTCGTACTTCCAGAACCAGGCCCAGCATACGGCCAAGACCCGCCATCTGGTGGCCGATATCACCGACCTGGAGTGGGTGGTCACCACCACCGAACTGGAGGCGCTGATCCTCGAAAACGAGTTGATCAAGCGCCATCGCCCGCATTACAACATCCGGCTGAAGGACGACAAACAATATCCCTATATCAAAGTCCACTGGAACGAAGACTTCCCCAGGATTTCGGTCGTCCGGCGGATGCTGCCCGATGGCGGCCGCTACTACGGCCCCTTCACCAGCGGCTACGCCGTCCGCCAGACGCTGGAAGCCCTGCGCCGCGTCTTCCCCTACCTGGATTGCGAGCGCACCATCACCGGCAAGGACGAACGCCCCTGTCTCTATTTCCACATCAAACGCTGCGTGGGGCCGTGCATCGGCGCCGCCAGCCGTGAAGAATACCGGGCCGTGATCGATGGTCTCTGCCAGTTCCTGGAAGGCAAGACCGACGAGGCCCTGGGTGAGTTGAACCGGCGCATGGTGCAGGCGGCGGAGCGAATGCAGTTCGAGCGGGCGGCCATGTATCGCGACCAGATCAAGGCGGCCGAGCGCATCGTCGAGCGCCAGAAGGTGGTGTCGGGCCGGCAAGAGGACGAGGATGTGATCGCCTTCGCCACCGACAAGGGCAATGCCTGCGTGCAGGTTTTCTTCGTCCGCCGGGGCCGGCTGATCGGGCGCGAATCTTTTCTTCTGGAAGGGGTGGAAGAGGAGAGCAACGGCGAGTTGTTGGCCTCCTTCCTCAAGCAGTTCTACGACGAGGCCGCCTATCTGCCGCCCGAAGTGCTGCTGCCCAAAGACCTGGACGAGCATGAGATCATCGAACAATGGCTGAAGGGCAAGCGCGGGGCCAAAGTAACGCTGCACATCCCCAAGCGCGGCCCTAAGAAGGAACTGGTCGATCTGGCGGCCGAGAACGCCCGCAGCGCCTTGACCGCGCTCCAGGCCGAATGGGAGGCCGACGCCCACCGCCACACCGAGGCCATCGCCAACCTGCAAGCCGCCCTGAGCCTGCCGCAGCCGCCCAGCCGCATCGAGTGCTTCGACATCTCCACCTTGCAGGGCACGAATACGGTGGCCAGCATGGTGGTGTTCGTCAAGGGCGCCCCGCGCAAGAGCGATTACCGGCGTTTCAAGGTGCGGGCGGTCACACAGGTCGGGCAGCCGGATGACTATGCCAGTATGCGCGAGGTGCTGCGCCGTCGTTTCCGCCGGGCGGTGGAGGAGCAGCCGGCCGAGCCGGGCGAGAAAGAGGACCCGGTCTGGAAGCTGTTGCCCGACCTCTTGATCATCGACGGCGGCAAAGGGCAGTTGGGCGTCGCCGTCGAGGTGCTGAAGGAACTGGGGCTGTTCGAGGTGGCGCCGGTGGTGGGTCTGGCCAAGCAGGAGGAGTTGCTGTTCCAGCCCAACCGCCCTGACCCCATCCGCCTGGATCGCGCCAGCCCGGAGATGTACCTGGTGCAGCGCGTGCGCGATGAGGCCCACCGTTTTGCCCTCTCCTACCAGCGCAGCTTAAGAGGCAAGGACCTGACCCGCTCGCGGCTGGAAGAAATCCCCGGCGTGGGCATGAAGCGACGCACGGCCCTGCTCAAACATTTCGGCAGCATCGACGCCATCCGCAATGCCAGCGTCGACGACATCGCCGCCGTGCCGGGGATGACGCGCCAGGTGGCGACGAAGATCAAGGAGTTGCTATGAGACGGAGAGGGTACGCGGATGGACGCGGATGAACGCGGATCAGAGTCTTGATTCTTTGGCTGCTCTCGCGCCCGCAGCCGCCCGGCAACGGTTGCGGCTGCGCTATGCCAAAAGCGGCGATGCTCGCTTCGTCGGCCATCTGGACGAGGCGCGCTTCTGGGAGCGCGTCTGCCGCCGCGCCGGGCTGCCGCTGGCCTATTCGCAAGCGTTCAATCCTCAGCCTAAGATCCACTTCGCCGCCGCCCTGCCGGTGGGGGTGGAGGGCGAAAACGAATTGCTGGATGTTTGGCTGTTGGAGCAAGTCGCGCCGGAGGCGTGGCTGCCGCGGCTACTAGCCAACCTGCCGCCCGATTTCCAGATTCATGCCATCGCTGAGGTCGCGCTGGATGCGCCCGCCATGCAGTCGATCCTGGACATGGCCGATTACGAACTGCGCTTCGCCGCCGAAGCCGACCGCACCGTACTGGCCGGGCGCAGCTTGCTGGCCGGGCGCGTCGATCTCCTCCTGGCGCAACCCTCGCTCCCCCGCCCGCAGCGCAAAGACCCCCAGAAAAGCTATGACCTCCGGCCGCTGATCGTCCGGGCCGAAGTCCTGCCCACCGCCCCCACCATTGCCCTCCGCCTCCTGGCCGCCGGCCGCATCACCGAAGTCGTCGCCGCCCTCGGCCTGGAGAATCACCCCCACCGCCAGGTGCGCACAGGGCTGATTTTGCGCCAGATTGGGGAGTAAGTTGGTTATTGGTTATTGGTTATTGGTTATTGGTTATTGCGTGTTCCGTGTTCCGTGTTGCGTGTCTTTGTAGCAATTCTACTCCTGCAGCCGCATTTGTGGTAAGCCCCCACCATTTCTCTGTCATTGCGAGTAATCCAAGCCTCGTGGCGCTATACGCCCGAGCAAGAAACTCTTCATTATGTCATGCTGAACGGGTCGAGCACCCAACGTTGTTGCAGCGATCGACCAGTGAAGCATCTCGATGCCCAGGACTTTCTATCTAGACTGACGTCACTCCGAGAACAGGAGTTTTGTCAAGGACGAAGGACGAAATCCCTCACGCCTCACGCCTCACGTTTCACGCCTCACGTTTCACGCCTCACGCCTCACGTTTCACGCCTCACGCCTCACGCCTCACGTTTCACGCCTCACGTTTCACGTTTCACGCCTCACGCCTCACGCCTCACGTTTCCCCAAACGTATACGCCAGATCCAGCACCTGAACCGTGTGCAGGGCCGGGAGGGGCTGGCCGAGGGCCTCGAGATAGGTCTGGATCTGGGTCAGACAGCCGATGTTGCCAGTGGCCAGCATCTGGGCGCCGGTGGCCAACACTTTCTGCGCCTTCTGGCGGCCGAGTTGGGCGGCGATCTCAGGGTGTTCCAGGTTGTAGGTCCCGGCTGAACCGCAGCAGATGTCGGGGTCGGCGATCTCCAGCAGGGTGAGGTTGGGGATAGCGCGCAGCAGCCGGCGCGGGGCCTCGCGCACTTTCTGGGCGTGGGCCAGATGGCAGGCGTCGTGATAGGCAACTTTGGTTGCACGAGGCAAGGGCGGGGGCGGGACAAGCCCCAGATCATCGAGGAAAACGCTGATGTCTTTGGTTCTGGCGGCCAGTTTTGTGGCGGCGGCTTCCTGGTCTGTGCCCTTGAACAGCAGCGGATACTCATGCATCCCCGAACCGCAGCCGGCGGCGTTGGTGATCACCGCGTCCACATCGTCGGGGAAGACGGCCAGATTGGCGCCGGCCAGTGCGGTCGCGCGTGGGCCCTCGCCGGTGTGCATGGCCAGCGCCCCGCAGCAGCCCTGCCCTTTGGGGATGACCACCTCGACGCCGTTCTGTTTGAGGACGCGCAGGGTGGCCCAGTTGATGCCGGGGTTGAGCACCTGCTGGACGCATCCGGCCAGCAGCGCCACCCGCGCCCGCCTGTGCCCCAGCGCCGGATAGACCTCCGGGAGCGGCTCTGCCGCCGGCAGTTCGGCTGGGATGAGGTCGAGCATGGCCCGGAAGCCGGCCGGCATCAGGCCCCGAAACGGCCGGCCGAGCTTGCCCAGGCGCACAGAATTGCGAAAGCGACGGGGATGGGGGAGCGTCGTCTGCACGGTCCAGCGCGTCAGCCGGTCCCAGGCCCCGCGCTGGCGCAGCGGCTCGGCCCGCAGGCGGAACGGCATCAACAATTCACCATAGGGCACGCCCGACGGGCAGGCCGTGACGCAGGCCTGGCAGCCCAGACAGCGGTCGAGGAAGGGCAGGGCCTCTTCCAGCGCCAACCCGCCTTCGAGCACGTCCTTCATCAGCATGATGCGACCGCGCGGCGAGTCCATTTCTTCGCCCAGGACGCGGTAGGTGGGGCAGGTGGGCAGGCAAAAGCCACAATGAACGCAGGCTTCGACGGCGTTGGCCATGGCCGGGCCTTGCGGGCCGAGGGTGTGGAGGGGGATGGTGTGTCGCATGGCGGGGAGATGAGGAGACGCAGGGAGGGGGAGACGCAGGGACTTCGGGCGGCGGGGTTAGTGGAAGCGACCGAACGGGTCGAGGGCCTGTTTGACGCGGCGGAGGAAGATGGCGTCGGGCTGCGCGCCCAGCAGGGCCTCGCCCGGCGTGCCCGCCAACTGCATCCCGGCCAGGTTGAGGGCGCCGAGGATGGCTTCGGCCTGCGCCCGACCGGCGTCTGCTTCCGGCCAGGCCAGCCAGGCGACGTTGCCGCCACAGCTGTAGCGGCGCCTGACCCCGGCCCCTGCCACTCGCGACTCGAGTTCGGGGATGCGGGCGGGCGTGAGCGGGATTTTGAGCAGACAGGCGTTCGCCGGCGCCCAGGCCAGCTCGCGTCGGTCGCGCCAGAAGGCGGCTTCTTCTTCCCCACCCAACGCCCGGAATTCGACGCCCGCATCCGCAGCCAGAAAAGCCTGCAACCGCTCGCTGCGCGAGGGCAAGACATCGGCCGGGCCGCCCAGCCGCAATTCCAGCCGGGGGACGCCGTCGCCGCCGATCTCGATCTCGAGTGCTTCGAGGTCGAGGGCGCTGGTGCTCAGACGGGTGCGCGCGGCCAGGGCCGAAGCCAGGTCGGGATAGGAGGCAACCAGGGTGGCGTAGGCGGCCGGGCGGGGGAAGACTTTGAACGAGAGTTCCACCAAGACGCCCAATCGCCCTAGCGCCCCCACCATCAGCTTGGGGAAATCGAAACCGGCGGCGTTTTTGACGACTTTGCCGCCCCCGCGCACCAGGTTGCCCTCGCCATCGACGAAACGGATGCCGATGAGGAAGTCGCGCACGCCGCCAAAACGGTATCGGCCCGGCCCGGCGGTGTTGGCGGCGACGATGCCGCCCAGGGTGGCCCCGCGATCGACAAAGAGCGGGTCGAAAGGCAGATATTGGCCGTGCTCGGCCAGCATCGCTTCCACCTCGGCGGCTTTGGTGGCGGCCAGGGCGGTGAAGACGAATTCGCCCGGCTCGTATTCGACAATGCCGGCCAGATGGGAGAGGTCGAGGCCAGCCACACCTTCGGGGACAGCGGAAAGGGCGGGTTTGCTGCCGCCGCCGATCACGCGCAGCCGCGGCGCGGCAGTCACGGCGGCCTGTACTTGGGCGATGGAGGAGGGTTGGAGCGGGGTCATGGTAGTGTGGGCGGAGAGCATGAGCTGGGGGAAGGATACAGATACGGTCGTGCGTCGCCGCGGTTTCGGTCTAGATGGCAACCACCCTCATCCCGCTGACTTCGGCCAGCAGATCGACCAGGAGCCGGGCCATGCGGTCGGAATCGTGTCGCCACGGGCGCTCGTGGTCGCGCAGGTCGGCGGTGATCAAGCGGTAGCCGCCGCTGGGATGGTCGGGCAAGCGCACCCAGTCGGATTTGGGCGGTGGGATGGGGTCGAAGCCGTCGTTGGCCAGCATGTAGGTGAAGGCGCCCTTGTCGACGTGACGGATCAGGGCCTGGAAATGGTCGTCGGCGTCGTAACCGTCGGTCTCGCCTTTCTGGGTGGCAATATTGCACACATAGACCTTGATCGCCGCCCGCGAGGCTTTCACTGCCTGGGCGATTTCTTTCACCAGCAGGTTGGGGATGATGCTGGTGTAGAGGCTGCCCGGCCCGGCCACAATCATATCAGCTTCGAGGATGGCATGCACGGCCTCGGGATAGGCGCGCGGCGAGTCTGGATCGAGATAGACATGGTGGATGCGTCCACCGGCGGCGACCTCGGGGATCAGCGATTCCCCGCGCACCCGCCGCAGCCTGCCTCCCTCGTCGGCCACATCGGCCACCAGGCTGACCAGGTCGAGGGTCGAGGGCAACACCCGCCCGCGCACGGCCAGGACCCGGCTGGATTGCAACAGCCCTTGCTCGAACGACCCCGTGACCCCGGCCATCGCCGCCAGGTAGAGGTTGCCAAAGGCGTGCCCATCCAGCCCGGCGCCGCCGGCAAAACGGTACTGGAAGAGCTGGGTGACGATGGCCTCGGCCTCCGAGAGCGCCGCCAGGTTGTTGCGGAAGTCGCCGGGCGGGAGCAAGCCCAAACCCGCGCGCAGCCGGCCGGAGCTGCCGCCGTCATCGGCGACGGTGACGATGGCGGTGAGATGGTCGGTGTAGTTCTTCAGCCCGCGCAGGACGGTGGGCATACCGGTGCCGCCGCCGATGCAGACGATGCGGGGGCCGCGCTGCCGGCGCCGAAAGCGGTAGAGATGGGCGGCCATCTCGCTGTTGCTGACCCCAAACGGCGACAACAGCGATCGGTTGAGCGCCACCAGCCCCCAAACGGTGAAACCAAGCCCGATCAGCCCAAACAGCCCCGCCCGCAGCTCGCGCGGCAGGAATTGCAGGGTCAAATAGAAAACCCACATCGGGTAGACGCCGGTCAGATAAACGGCGCGCAGCAGATAGGCCAACCCCAGGCTGAGAAAGGTGATGCCGATGACGAGGATGATCAGCCAGCGTTTGACGCGCAACCCCGGCATCAGCCAGGTGAGGTAGGGGCGGAGGCGGCGCAGGAGGGGCATGAGAGGGAGGCGGGAAACGTGAGGCGTCACAGGTGGCAGGTCGCAGAGCTTGTCCCTTCACTCCGCTCAGGGCAGGCTCTGAGTAAAACGAAGGATCGCAGGTGGCAGGTGGTAACTGATCACGATAACTGATAACTGATAACTGGCTCTATTCGTGCCATTCGTCCATTCGTGCCATTCGTGATCGATCTATTTCGCAATCCGCAATCAGATCAGTTCGACTGCGTCGCCCAGGCGGATGACGCCGCCGCTGTTGACCGCGACCACCCGGCAGAGCAAACCCCGGCGCTTGTCCAGGGCCTGGCGGAAGGCTTCGGGGTCTTCGACGCCGAGTAAGCCGCCGATATGGAGGCAGGGCGTGCAATCCCCCACGGCCTCGAAGGTGGCCTCGCCGATGGTCAGTTGGCGGCCGGGGGGCAGGATGCTGATGTCGGGCAGGCCGCGGATGGTGATCTGTTCGCGCAGGTCGCCGGGGCGGAGGCCAAACTGGTCGGCGGTGGAGGCGTCGAGGATGAGCACCTGGCGTTTGCGGCCGGGGCCGCGCCGGCTGTGGCTGTCGCCTTCCAGCCCCAGGTCGAGCAGCGCCTGCGCCTGGGCGACGGGAAGGAGGGGTTGGCTATCGGTATGGTGGAGTTGGAGGGAGACGACGGTGGGCATGGGGGGATTGGAGATTGGGGATTGGAGATTGGGGATTGGGGATTGGGGATTGGAGATTGGGGATTGGAGATTGGAGATTGGTTATTGGTTATTGGGGATGGGGGATGGGGGATGGGTGGGCGATGGGGCATCTGAGCTTAGCACCGCGGGCGGGGATTGCCAAGCGCCAGGCCGGGTGTTTGACAGCGCGGGCGTGACGGCTATACTGGGGGCAGAAACATCCCCCTTATTTTCTGCACCCTCCCATCCCACACACAAAGGAGTTCGTCAACATGGTGTACCTTTTTGCCTTGCTCAATCTGATTCATGTTGCTGCCGCCATCATCTGGGCGGGTGTCGGCTTCTACCAGTTCGTCTTCCTCGCCCCGGCCGTCCAAGAGGCCGGCCCGGCCGGAGGGGCAGTGATGGGCCGGCTGCTGAACGGCCGCTTGCTGCAAGTGATGATGATCGCGCCGCTGCTGACCGTGCTGGCGGGGCTGGTGCTGTACTGGTATGTTTCCGGTGGGCTGAGTGCGGGTTACCTGGGTTCGTGGCAGGGCATCGTCCTCACCATCGGCGCCCTGGCCGGCATCGCCGCTTTCTTCGAGGGGATGATGGTGACCGGGCCGACCGCCGGCAAGATGCGCGACCTGGGCAACCAGCTGGCCGGCGGCCCGCCCTCGCCCGAGCAGGCGGCGCAGATGCAGGCCCTGCGCCAGCGCCTGGGCCAGGCCGGGACGCGGGCAATCGTCTTCCTCACGGTGGCGGTGGTGGGGATGACGTTGGGGGCGCGATAGGAAAAAGATGAGCCGTCTTTGCTTGAAGCCTAAATAGGCCGTAGAATAGGACTTGTGATTCAGAGGACTGCCCCAGTGCATGGCCATCCTCTAAATAACTGTCCCTATTTTGTCTACGCGAATCCAGCGCATGTAGATTCACACAGTAAAGTCATGTGAAAGCTTCGTCGCACGACGGTGCTTGAAACATGATGCTGGCGAAATGTTCTGGTCGCACGTCTCCTGATTTGAAAAGAAACCTGTAACTTTCCACTTATGGCGACTGATCTTACATGGCGGCAAGCCATCGACAAAGTACTCAGTTCATCACCGTCTGCCATGCACTATAAGGAAATTGCAGATCAAATCATGGCCAATGGCCTGAGGAAGAATCTTGGAGCCACACCAGCGGCGACAGTCAACGCTCAGATCACCAGTTCCATCAAGCATGACGGAGATGCATCCCCTTACATTCGAGTTGACAAGGGAACATTTGCATTGCGCAGTGGTACTTCTGTATCGCAACAGGGCTTTCCGGTTCTCATATCCACTGAGTCGTAAAGCGTCAGAGTGCTAATTATGTCATGCTGAGTGAAACGAAGCATCTGCGGGTCGATCACACAAGGTTGTTGCAGAGGAATTCCAGCGAAGCATCCATTCGCTACGCTCAGAGCTTGTCCTGAACACAGTGAAGGAACAGGTTCTCGCGTGGGCCATCCAAATCTCATGAATTGTATGATGCCTTTCCGTTAGTGCTGACCTAAGACGCGCGAGATGCTTCACTGGTATGGTCTTCACCATGTAAGTTGGCCGATTGACCCGCAGATGCTTCGTTTCACTCAGCATGACACACTATCGAGGAGTTCTCTTGCATCAAATGAGAAACGGAAAGCCCTGCTATTCATCAGCGGATGATCGTCCTTGATGAAGTGGACAGACAACTGAAACATGAACCGACCACAGAAACCCGCAATCGTAAGCCGATGCGCCCAAACCCAATTGCACCGTGGGAACTCCGTATTGGTGCGCTACGTGTGTTCTACGATGTCCTGGACAACACATTGGAGCCAACCGTGTTGATCCTCGCGATTGGGATCAAAATACACAATCGTCTATACATTGGCGGCGAGGAGATTGAACTATGACCATACGCACCATCGAACTCATAGACGCAACGCAATCCCTGGCAGACTATGCACAACAGGTAGATGGCGGATCGATCGTCGTGACCAAAAATGGCCGCCCCATCGCCGCAATTGTTGCCCTGCCCAACACTGATGTTGAGACTGCTCAACTCAGTCAGAATCCGCAGTTCCTTGCCATCATAGAACGATCACGCGCCAGTTATGCCGAAAAAGGCGGCCTATCCAGCGCTGAGATGCGGCGACGGGTCTTCGCGGGGACATCGACAGTAACCATGCCATGAACCTACGCCTTACAGTGGTCTACCCTGTACCGAAGGCGCTGGTGAGGTGAACGCAACGATTCCCAGCATAGCGCGCTTGACCCTTATCCTTGCCATCGCAGATCTCCTGGCCCTGGCAATTAGCTCATGCTCGCCCGGCCCCCGGCTGCCGGCCACTGCCCGGCAGGCGCTGGAGCAGGCATGGCATGCCATCCCCGGCGAAGTCGGCGACCTTCACATCGTGCGCGCCTGGCCGGGCAAAGGGCCGGCAGAGGAACTGACGCCATGGGCTCCCGACATGCAAACATGGTGCGTCGAGGTGAAGCCGCCCACCGATCCAGGAGCCGCGGCCTCGCCTGAGCTGGCGATATGGGTCGTTACCAAACCCGATGCCGAATCAGAGTGGTCAGCAGGCATGGTATTGACGATGTCATCCCTCTGGCCCTACCAGGCGTGCGGGCTTGAACCCTGACACAAGCAACAAAACATCATGTTCCTCACTCTCGATGACGCCCGCCTCTTCACCACCGCCTTTGGCCCGCCCACCGCGCCGGTCCTCCTCGGCATCGGCGGCTGGATCGGCAGTTGGGAACTCTGGGCGGGTCCATTTTCGCTCCTGAGCGCCGACTGGTACACCATCGCCTATGACCACCGCGGCGCCGGCGCGACCCTCGCCCCCACCGAGTCGATCACCTTCGAGCGGCTGGTCGATGATGTCTTCTGCGTGCTGGATGCCTACCGGGTGGAGCGATGCTATCTGGCCGCCGAATCGGCCGGCGCTGCCACTGCCCTCGCCGCCGCACTCAGGCAGCCGGAGCGGATCGCCGGTCTTGTCATCGTCGATGGCTTCTACTTCGGCGACACGCCGAACGACCGCGACCCGTTCTTGGCCGGGCTGAGATCGCACTACGCCGCCACACTGGACGCCTTTGTCACCGCCTGCGTGCCCGAGGAAGACTGCGACCACATCAAACGCTGGGGCCGGCAAATCCTGGATCGCGCCGCTCCCGAAGCCGCCATTGCCCTCTATCGCACCGTCAATCCCATCGATCTCCGCCACCAGTTGCCGGGCATCCGCCAGCCAACACTGATTTTGCACGGCAGCGCCGACCGGGTGGTCCCCGTCGAAGCGGCGCACTGGCTGGCAGCCGCTCTCCCAAACGCCAGGCTAGTCATCCTCGATGGCGCCGGCCACGTCCCGACCATGACCCGCCCCCAAGCAGTGGCGCACGAAATGGCGCAATTCCTGCAAACCGTGTCGATGGCGACCCCCTCGCTCGTTGCCAGGGGCCTCCCGCCCGCGATTTGACACCCCCCCAGCCTCGTGCTATCCTCCTGCACACAATTCTACACCCCCACAAAGGCTGTGAACCGGGCAAGTAGCTGTCGAAGCGAGATTCAGAGAGCCGGCGTTGGCTGCGAAGCCGGCATCAGCGCCGGCAGCGAATGGACCGGGGAGCCGGGTGGTCGAAGTTGGTTATTGGAGATTGGTTATTGGAGATTGGTTACTCATGCTTTCGATAGCCAATTACTAGTAACTAGTTACCAATAACCAATATCTAGATCACCCCGGAAGCGTCGCCGTTATCATCGATGCCGGGTATCGTCTGAATTTCGGATTTCGGAATGCGAATTTGGAAATCCAATTCGCAATTCAAACCGTACCTGAAAGAGTGAGAACGGTTATCAACCGATCGTTCTAACGAGGGTGGCACCACGGATGACCTCATTCGTCCCTCACGCCGTCATGGGCGTGGGGGATTTTTGTTTCCTGGCCCTAACCATCCTACCTTATCGACCTGCCCTGCCTCCAGTCAATATCCAATAACCAATAACCTACCATGCACCTCCCATCCCTCGAGGACGTCCGCCGCCTGGCTTCCACCGGCAACCTCCTCCCCATCTACCGCATCCTCCCCGCCGACCTGGAAACACCCGTTTCGGTCTACCTCAAGTTGCGCCAGGCAGGCAAATCCTCCTTCCTGCTCGAATCGGTCGAAAAGGGCGAACAGATGGGCCGCTACTCCTTCATCGGCGTCGATCCGCCGCTCAGCCTGACCCTGGCCGGGAACCAGGTCACGCTGGGGGGAGCGGGCGGGGCCGTGCTCGAACGCTTCCAGCGCGACGACCCTCTGGCCGAGCTAAACCGCCTTCTCCACCAGCGCCAGCCCATCCGCCTGCCCGACCTGCCCGCCTTCACCGGCGGCGCCGTCGGCTTCTGGAGTTACGACGTCGTGCGCCACTTCGAGCGCCTGCCCGCCACCGCGCCCGATGAGCTACAACTGCCCGACGCCGTCTTCCTGCTGGCCGATAACCTGGTCATCTTCGACCACGTCAAGCACCGGCTGCTGGTGCTGGCCAACGCCCGGCTGGAGGGCGACCTCACCCGCGCCTATGCCGACGCCGTCGCCCGCATCGAGGCCATCATCGCCCGGCTCAGCCAACCGCTCGTCCCCCCGGCCCTGCCCGAGGTGGGACAGCAGAACGGCTGGGTCTCGAATCACAGCCAGGCCGAGTTCGAGCGCCTGGTCATCGCCGCCCAGGAACACATCGCCGCCGGCGACATCTTCCAGGTCGTGCTCAGCCAGCGCCTCAGCCGCCACACCCAGGCCGACCCCTTCGCCATCTACCGCGCCCTGCGCATGACCAACCCCAGCCCCTACATGTTCTTCCTCGACCTGCCCGACAGCCTGCGGCTCATCGGCGCCAGCCCGGAGATGCACGTCCGTCTGGAAGGCCGCCGCGCCCAACTCCACCCCATCGCCGGCACTCGCCCGCGTGGGGCCACGCCCGCCGAAGACGCCCGCCTGGCCGCAGACCTGCTGGCCGACCCCAAAGAGCGGGCCGAGCACATCATGCTGGTGGACCTGGGCCGCAACGACCTGGGCCGCGTCTGCAAATTCGGCAGCGTGCGCGTGCCGGTGATGATGGCGGTCGAGCGCTACAGCCATGTCATGCACATCGTCAGCGATGTGGTGGGCGAACTGAATGCCGACATGGACGCCTTCGCCCTCCTGCGCGCCACCTTCCCGGCCGGCACCCTCAGCGGCGCGCCCAAAGTCCGGGCGATGGAGATCATCGAGGCGCTGGAGGGCAGTCGCCGCGGCCCCTACGGCGGCGCCGTCGGCTGGATCGGCTATGACGGCAATATGGACACCTGCATTACCATCCGCACCATTGTCATGAAAGGCGACCACTGCCATGTCCAGGCCGGGGCCGGCATCGTCGCCGACAGCCAGCCGGCCGCCGAATATCAGGAATCACTCAACAAGGCTCGCGCCCTGGCCGTCGCGGTCGAGCGGGCGGAGAAGGGGTTGCTGTGATTGGAGATTAGAGATTGGTTATTGGTTATTGGCGATTGCGTCAATAACCAATAACCAATAACCAATAACAGCTTCGAAAGAACGCTCATATCATGGAGAACTGACATGACTACCCGCAAACGCATCCTCACCGGCGACCGGCCCACCGGCCGCATGCATCTCGGCCACTACATCGGCTCGCTCAAGGCTCGCGCCGAACTGCAACACGAATACGAGACCTTCCTCATCATCGCCGACCTGCACATGCTGACGACGAAGAACGAGAAAACCGACATCGAGGCCATCGACGAAAACGCCCGCCAGATGGCGCTCGACTACTTCGCCTGCGGCATCGACCCCAACCTGGTCACGATCTACCTGCAATCGGCCGTGCATGAAGTCTACGAACTGAACACCATCTTCCAGAATCTGGTGACGGTGCCGCGGTTGGAGCGGCTGCCCAGCCTGAAGGACATGGCCCGCGCCGCCGAGAAGGAGGAGATGCCCTACGGCTTGCTCGGCTACCCGGTGTTGCAGGCGGCCGACATCCTCACCCCGCGCGCCCACCTGGTGCCGGTCGGCAAGGACAATCTGGCCCATGTCGAGATCACACGCGAGATCGCCCGCCGCTTCAACTTTCTCTACGGCGACGTCTTCCCCGTGCCCGAGGCGCTGGTGCCCGAGGTAGGGACGCTGGTGGGGACGGACGGCCAGGCCAAGATGAGCAAGAGCCTGAACAACGCCATCTTCCTCAGCGACGACAGCAAGACCCTGCGCAAGAAAGTCTTCAGCATGTACACCGACCCCAACCGCATCAGCGCCGACATCCCCGGTACGGTGGAGGGGAATCCGGTCTTCATCTACCACGATGCCTTCAACCTCGACCAGGCCGAGGTCGCCTACCTGAAGGATCGCTATCGGGCGGGCAAGGTGGGCGATGTCGCGGTCAAGGAACGACTGTTTGCCGTCCTGGATGCCTTCCTTGCCCCAATCCGCGAGCGCCGAGCCATGTACGAGGCCGACGCCGGTTTCGTCGATGAGGTCATCTACGAGGGCACGCTGCGCACGCAGAAGGAAGCGCGCGAGACGTTGACCGCGGCCAAGAAGGCCATGGGATTGACCGGCGTCTTCACCCGCATTGGCCGCCGCGTCGAGAAACGCCACAAACGCCTTGCTGAAAGATAATGACACAAATGGGAGAAACACAGATATTTCTTGTAAGTGTTCAACTTGTAGGTGCGACGACTTCGCGAGCGTAAATGACTCTGGTTTCAGCACAATGCAGGTCCTGAAGTCGCTCAAAGTGCGTCGCACCTGAACTGATACACCTGCTCAAGGAGCTAAGATATGTCAGCGAGTGGAATCTATCAGGCGGAAACATACGAGATTCAGAAACATATCTTTGCGGTCAGAAATGAGTTGAAGACAGGCTGGTCTGAAGAAATATATCATCAGGCGTTGCGACAATCGTTGTTCGAGGCCCGAATCCCGGCGCAATCGAAACCCAGACGGGCGCTGGTTCACCACGAAAGCGAGGTGCATGTCTTCGAACCCGATCTGATCGTCGCCGACAAGATCATCCTCGAACTCAAGGTGCTGCCACGCGCGAGCGACTTTGCCGGTGAGCATGTTGCCCAAATCATCCACTATCTCAAGTTCTTCGAGATGCGACTGGGGATCCTGGTCAATTTTGCACCCGCTCATGTTTTGACGAAGCGTGTGATCTGGGACGAGCCTCCCGTGACAGTGACCGAAGACCTTGCGCGCGTCGCCCCGCTTCTTTCGACGCCCGATCGTCTGCTTGTGGATAGCGTGCGCGCGGGCATCCTGGCTCTTGCCGAGCAGTATGGTCTGGGCTACTCCGACCTCATCTACCGGAATCTCGTCGCAGCCGAACTCCGGCATCGCCAGATCCCATGTCTGGCCGGGGTGGAGGCGCCGGCCCACTGGGGCGGGAAAGTCATCGGCCGCCAAGCCACCCTCCACCTTCTTGTTGCCAATACCTTTCTGCTGCACGTCTGCGCCCTGGCGGAGCGCCCCGCCTCCTATGAGTTCGCCGGCATGAAGACCTTCCTGGCGGCATTGGGCTTGCGCTTCGGCCTGCTGGTCAACTTCGGCCACCGCCAATTGCAGATCTACGGCGTCGCCGCCGACTGATCGCCCCGAACCACATCTGTGTTTCTCCCATTTGTGTCATTTTTTATTGCCCTAATCGTGACTTTGCATTTCTAACCATTCCAATCCCATCTGTGTTTCTCCCATTTGTGTCATTTTTCATTGCCCTAATCGTGACTTTGCATTTCTAGCCATTCCAATCCCATCTGTGTTTCTCCCATTTGTGTCATTTTTTATTACCCTAATCGTGACTTAGCATTTCTAACCATTCTAATCCCATCTGTGTTTCTCCCATTTGTGTCATTTCTCATTACTATAATCATATCTTTGTATCTACGACTATTCTAATCCCATCTGTGTTTCTCCCATTTGTGTCATTTCTCATTACTATAAT